>NZ_JBEXKG010000311.1:0-4239 GCF_040609555.1 Streptomyces sp. NPDC004658 | reverse complement strand
GCACCGGCGGTCGGACTGGCCGCCGGTGCCGCTGCCGGAACGGCGCGCGCCGGCGTGCGGGGCCTGGACGCCGCCGCGCGTGTGGGGCGGGTGGCGCGCAACGCGCTGCCCGGTTCGGGTGACCACTGGCGGTCCGGCGCCCGCGCCCACCTGGCGGTCCGGCCCGTCGAACCGGAACACGCCCGGCACGCGGGCGGCACGGCACACCTGGCGCGCCGGATGGCCGAGGCGCTGGCGGACCACCCCGACGTACTCGTCGCCTACTGGGACCAGGGACTCGCCCGCCTGGTGGTGACCGCGACCGGAGAGGAGGCCGCCGAGCGCGTCCTGGACCACGCGGCCGGCCTCGCCGAGCGGCACGGGCTCCTCCTCGCGGGCTCGGACGTGGAGGAGACCACGCATCCGGCCGACCCGGCCGGGGTGCGCGCGGCGGTGGCCACGCTCGCCGCCGACGGCGCCGGGATCGCCGTCGCCCTGACCGCGTACGCGCTGCGGCTGCCGCCCTCGCCGCGGATGGTGACGGCGGCCGTGACCCTGCTGCGGGAGAACCCGCGGTTCCGCGCCTGGCTGCGCGGCCGGATCGGCGACACCCGGATGGACCTCCTGCTGGCCTGCGCGAACGCCGCCGTGCACGGGGCCGGTCAGACCCCCACCTCCCTGGTGCTCGACGGCGTCCTGCGGGCCTGCCAGGTCGCCGACACGGTGGCCCGCTCGGCCGCCTTCGATGCCGTGCACGACCAGCTGTGCGCCCCGGACCGCGTCAGCCTCGCCGCGCAGGGCGCGCCGCGCCCGCCGCTGCGTGTCTCCCCGGCCCAGGAGTACGCGGCCCACGCCTCCGCCGGCAGCCTCCTGGGCGCGGTGGCCACCCTCCTGGTCAAGCACGACGGCGCCGAGGCGGCCGAAGCGGTGCTGGCCGGCTCCCCGAAGGCCGCCCGCTACGGTCCCGCCGCCTTCCACGCCGTGCTCAGCGCCGCCCTGGCCCGCACCGGCGTGCTGGTCCGCGACCCGGAGCGGCTGCGCCAGCTGGAGATGGCGGGCACGGTCGTCCTGCACCCGAGCGCGCTGCGCACCGAGAGCGGCGAGGCCGAACCGTGGGCCGAACCGGTGCTGGACGCGGCCCGCCGGGCCGGGCTCCGGGTCGTCCTGGTGGACGATCCCGCCCTGGAGGACTTCACCGGCCTCGCCGACCAGGTCGTCGACGCCCGCCGGCCGCTGGACGACGTCGTGTACGAGGCGCGTGGCGACGAGGGCGCCGTCCTGGTGGCCGCCCGGGTCCGCGCGGCCGACGAGCACGACGTCCTGGCCGCCCTGCGGGCCGCCGATGTCGCGATCGCCCTGACCGACCGGGACGGAGCGGTGGTGTGGGGCGCGGACGTCCTCGCCCTGCACGGCCTGCCCGACGTGTGGCGGGTGCTGACCGCGATCCCGGCCGCCCGCCGGGTCGGCCACCGGGCCCAGACCCTGGCCCGCTCCGGTGCCGCGCTCTCCGGGCTGCTCGTCGCCATCGGCGAGTCCGGCGGCGGACGTGGCCACCGCTCCGTGCTGCCGGGGCTGAGGCACGCTCCCGTCGACGCCGGCGCGGCTGCGGCACTGCTGTCCGGGATGCGGTCCGCGCTGGGCGTGGTGGCGGCCCGCGCCCCGCACCCGCGGCCCCGGGTGCACTGGCACGATCTGGACCCGGACGAGGCCCGCGAACGGCTGGCCCACGAACCGGCCGCGGAGACCGGCGCGCTGGACACGCTCACCGCCCGGATGCGCAAGGCGGCCGAGGGCGTCACCCGGCACCCGGCCGCCGCGCCCGTCCGCTGGTCCTACCGGCTCGGCCGCGCCGTCCGCGGGGAACTGCAGGACCCGCTCACCCCGGTCCTGGCCGTCGGCTCGGCCGCGTCGGCGATCCTCGGCTCCGTCATGGACGCGCTCCTCGTCGTCGGCGCCCTCGACCTGAACGCCCTGGTCGGCGGCATCCAGCGGCTGCGGGCCGAGCGGGCGCTGTCCGGGCTGGTCGCGGAGCAGAAGCAGAAGGCGCGCCTGGTGCCGTCCGAGACCGAGGCCCCGGTCGGCGGAACCCGCACCGTGGAGGCGGGCAAGCTCCGGCCGGGTGACGTGATCCAGCTCAAGACGGACGACGTGGTGCCCGCCGACGCCCGGCTGCTGTGGCAGGAGGGCCTGGAGGTGGACGAGTCCGCCCTGACCGGCGAGTCGCTGCCGGTGGAGAAGCGGACGGATCCCACCCCGCACGCCCCGGTGGCCGACCGCCGGTGCATGCTCTTCGAGGGCACGACCGTGGTGGCGGGCGAGGGCCGTGCCATCGTGGTCGACACCGGTGACCGCACCGAGGCCGCCCGGGCCGTCCACCTCGCCGCCCGGACGCCCCCGGCCGGCGGCGTCCAGGCCAGGCTCCAGGAACTCACCCGCAAGGCGCTGCCGCTGACCCTGGCGGGCGGCGCCGCCGTGACCGGGCTGTCGCTGCTGCGCGGCACCCCGATCCGTGAGGCGGTCAGCGGCGGGGTGGCGGTGGCCGTGGCGGCCGTACCGGAAGGGCTGCCGCTGGTGGCGACGGTCGCGCAGCTGGCGGCCGCCCGGCGGCTGAGCCGGGGCGGTGTGCTGGTGCGCACCCCGCGCACGCTGGAGGCGCTGGGCCGGATGGACACCATCTGCTTCGACAAGACCGGCACGCTCACCGAGAACCGGTTGCGGCTGGTGCGCACCTCCGACGCCGAGGGAACGGTCCGCGCGGTGCACGACGCAGGGTCCGAGGAGACGATCCGGTCCGCCGCGCGGGCCTGCCCCCGGATGAACGGCGGCTCCGACCGGCCCGTGCACGCCACCGACGAGGCCGTGCTGGTCGCGGCGAAGCCCGATCCCGACTGGACCCAGCTCGCCGACCTGCCGTTCGAGGCCGCGCGCGGATACGCCGCCGCCGTCGGCAGGGTCGGGGACGGCCCGGCCGTGCTGGTGGTCAAGGGCGCCCCGGAGACCGTGCTGCCCGCCTGCGCCGGGCTGCCGGCGCACGCCTCCGAGTCCGCGCAGACACTGGCCGGGGCCGGTCTGCGGGTCCTGGCGGTGGCCGAACGCCGGCTCGGCGCGGGCGAGCAGGAGTCGGACGTGCTCGAACAGCCGCTCGGGGACCTGGAGTTCCTCGGTCTGCTGGCGCTGTCCGACGTGCCGCGCGAGACCTCCACGGCACTGGTGAGCGGGCTGAACGGGGCGGGCGTGCGACCGGTCATGCTCACCGGTGACCATCCGCAGACCGCGCGGTCCATCGCCGCCGACCTGGGCTGGCCGGAGGACACCGTGGTGGTCACCGGCGACGAGCTGGCCGCGGCCGACCGCGTGTCCCGGGCCCGGATGCTGCGGGACGCGGGCGTGGTGGCACGGGTGGCGCCCGAGCAGAAGCTCCAGGTCGTGGAGGCGCTGCGGGACGCGGGCCGGGTGGTCGGCATGGTCGGCGACGGCGCCAACGACGCCGCGGCCATCCGGGCGGCCGACATCGGCGTCGGCATCAACGCGCGCGGGTCGGCCGCCGCGCGCAACGCCGCGGACATCGTGCTGACCGACGACGACCTGACGGTGCTGATCGACGCGGTCGGCGAGGGCCGCGCGCTGTGGCACAGCGTGGCCGACGCCATCGCCATCCTGATCGGCGGCAACGCGGGCGAGGTCGGGTTCGGGATCCTCGGCACGCTGCTGTCCGGGCGGGCGCCGCTGTCCACCCGGCAGATGCTCATGGTGAACCTCTTCACCGACCTGTTCCCGTCGATGGCGGTGGCGGTGACCGAGAAGGAGGGCGAGGCGGATTTGGGGCACGTGGAGGAGGCCGCCGGAGTGCTCGGCGATCCCCTGCTGCGGCAGATCCGGCACCGGGCCCTGACCACCTGCCTCGGCGCGGTCACGGCCTGGCTGATCGGCCGCTTCACGCCGGGTACCGCCCGGCGCTCCGGCACCATGGCCCTGTGCGGGGTGGTCGGCACCCAGCTGGTGCAGACCCTGCTCGACCGGCGCGACAGCCGCCTCGTGCAGATCACCTCACTGGGCTCCGCGCTGGCCCTGGTGGCCGTGGTCCAGACGCCGGGCATCAGCCGCGTCTTCGGCTGCACCCCGCTCGGCCCGGTCGCGTGGGCGGGCGTGGTGGCCGCGATCGTGCTCGCGCTGGCGGGCCAGCATCTGCTGCTGCGGCTGACCGCCGCCGACGGCTACGCGGCACAGCGCCACTATTCGATCGCTTCGGCACCGGACGGC
>NZ_JBEXKG010000310.1:0-4246 GCF_040609555.1 Streptomyces sp. NPDC004658 | reverse complement strand
GGGCGTACTTCAGCACGCGCGGGAGCGGCGCCGTACGTCAGCGCGCGCGGGAGGAGGGCCGTACCGCCCCGCACACATCCGCACCCCGCACCGCCGCCCGCCCGCACACGCGCGCACGCGTGCAGCCGCCCTACGGCCGCCCAGCCCCCTCGGCCCGGGCTCAGGACCAGGTCGCGACCATGTACCCCACGCCGTACGGTGCGTCCTCGTACAGGAGCGCTCCGGTGAGGTTCGCGTCCTCGGCCGCGCCGGCCAGGATCTGCCAGGGCGCGCGTCCGGCGGCCTTCAGTTCGTGGGCCAGGGCCGGGTCGAGTGCCCGCAGGGCGTCCAGGTCCGCCGCGCCGAGTGCCCGGGCGGCCTCCGCGTCGAAGGGTGCCGCCCGCTCGTCCAGGTAGCCCGGCGCCTTGAGCGTGCGGCAGGCGCTGCCGTCGCCCATCACCAGCAGGGCCACTCGTCCGGCCCGGCCGGCCAGTTGCCGCCCGGTCGCGGCGCACCGCTCGGGCTCCAGCGTGTCCGCGACGGCGAGTCCCTCGATCGGGGCATCGGACCAGCCGGTCCGCTCCAGCAGCCAGGCGCCGACGGCCAGGGAGGTCGGCAGCAGGCGCTCCGGGGCGGCGTGACCGGCGGGTCCCAGGCGTACGTCCAGGTCGACCCCGAACCCTCGGAAGGTGCCCGGGGTGCCCTGCGGGAACGGGCCGCGTCCGCTCTCCTCGGCGGTCCCGACGACCACCAGCAGGTCGGGGCGGGCGGCGGCGAGCACGCCGAGCGCGTCCGTGCAGGCCGCGCGGGCGGCGTCCAGTTCTGGTGCGGCACCCGCGGCGACCTCGGGCACGAGCAGCGGTGGGCAGGGGCAGACTGCGGCGGCGACAAGCATGATCGGCAGCGTAACCCCGCGAGCGGGGCGCGTGTCACTCCTCGATCAGCACGTCCGCCAGGTCGATCACCGTCCTCCCGCCCCGCGGTGTGCCAGGACCTCAGTCGCAGCCGCAGGCGCCTGCCGTGGTCGCCGGCAGCGGCGCCGGGACGCCGATCTTCGGCAGGCCGAGCATGACGCCCGCCGGCTTGGCGGCCGCCGCGACGCGCTTCTCCCAGGCGTCCCCCGCGCGCGTGCGGCGCACACCGAGGACGGGGCCCTCGGCGAGGAGGTGGTGCGGGGCGGCGTACGTGACCTCGACGGTGACGACGTCGCCGGGGCGCACCTCCTGGTCCGGCTTGGTGAAGTGGACGAGGCGGTTGTCGGGGGCGCGGCCGGAGAGACGGTGGGTGGCGCCGTCCTTGCGGCCCTCGCCCTCTGCGACCATCAGCTCCAGCGTGCGGCCGACCTGCTTCTTGTTCTCCTCCCAGGAGATCTCCTCCTGGAGGGCGACCAGCCGCTCGTAGCGCTCCTGGACGACCTCCTTCGGGATCTGGTTCTCCATGGTCGCGGCGGGGGTGCCGGGACGCTTGGAGTACTGGAAGGTGAAGGCCTGCGCGAAGCGGGCCTCGCGGACGACGTGCAGCGTCTGCTCGAAGTCCTCCTCGGTCTCGCCGGGGAAGCCCACGATGATGTCGGTGGTGATCGCGGCGTGCGGGATGGCCGCCCGCACCTTCTCGATGATCCCCAGGTAGCGCTCCTGGCGGTACGAGCGGCGCATCGCCTTCAGGACCGTGTCCGAGCCGGACTGGAGCGGCATGTGCAGCTGCGGCATCACGTTCGGCGTCTCGGCCATGGCGGCGATGACGTCGTCGGTGAAGTCGCGCGGGTGCGGGGAGGTGAAGCGGACCCGCTCCAGGCCCTCGATGGTCCCGCAGGCGCGCAGCAGCTTGCTGAACGCCTCGCGGTCGCCGATGTCGGAGCCGTAGGCGTTGACGTTCTGGCCGAGCAGTGTGATCTCCGAGACACCCTCGCCGACCAGGGCCTCGATCTCCGCGAGGATGTCGCCGGGGCGGCGGTCCTTCTCCTTGCCGCGCAGGGCGGGGACGATGCAGAAGGTGCACGTGTTGTTGCAGCCCACGGAGATCGACACCCAGGCCGCGTAGGCGCTCTCGCGGCGGGTCGGCAGCGTGGAGGGGAAGGCCTCCAGGGACTCGGCGATCTCGACCTGCGCCTCCTCCTGGACGCGGGCGCGCTCCAGCAGCACGGGCAGCTTGCCGATGTTGTGCGTGCCGAAGACGACGTCCACCCAGGGCGCCTTCTTCACGATGGTGTCCCGGTCCTTCTGGGCGAGACAGCCGCCGACCGCGATCTGCATCCCGGGGCGCGAGGCCTTCTTCGGCGCGAGCCGGCCGAGGTTGCCGTAGAGCCGGTTGTCGGCGTTCTCCCGGACCGCGCAGGTGTTGAAGACGACGACGTCGGCGTCGCCGTCCGAGCCCTCGGGGGCCCGCACGTACCCGGCCTCTTCGAGCAGCCCGGCCAATCGCTCGGAGTCGTGGACGTTCATCTGGCACCCGTAGGTGCGGATTTCGTAACTCTTGGATCCTTGAACGTCCACTGCCGGGCTCCGGTCGCTGCTGCTGGTCATGCGTCAAGGGTAGGCGGTCCCGAAGGGGGCGACCGCTGCCCTGCCCTCGGTGGGCCTCCCGGGCGTTCAGGAGGGGCGCCGGCGACGAGTCCCCGCACGGTGTCCGCGGCCCCTGACGAGATCGGTCTCCGTGCCCCGCACCCGGGCAAGGTCGGGCCGGGCGTAGTACCGGGCCACGCCGACCGGAGCGAAGCAGATGGCCTCCCCGGACCGGAGAACGGGCGAGCACACAGTGCTACGGCGCAGGTGCACCGCGATCCTGCGCGATCTTGGCGTGCAACGGTCGCTGTCCTGGACGCGGTCCGAGAGCGGGGGGGGAACTCGAGGCCACCCGCTCGTCCGGAGGGAGCTGCCTGAGGAGGCGGCGGCCGCGCCACGCCACGGCCACGTCCCCTGCGACCGCCCCACCCGCACCGAACCCCCGTCGGCCGCGTCGAAGACCGGTCCCAGCGGTTCGGGAGCCCCGTCAGCGGGGAGCGGCGGACGGGGCGTACCCCCCGCCCCGGGGTGCGATCCGGTAGTCGAACGCGAGAGTTCCGGGGTCGAGGGCCGTCGCGCCGCCGTCCACGGTGAGCACCGCGCCGTTGACGTACGACGCCGCCGGGGACAGCAGCCAGCCGATCGCCTCGGCGACCTCGCTCGGCTCACCGGGACGGCCCTGCGGCAGCAGCCTGGTGGCCTCCGCGTAGGCGGCGTCCACCCCGTCGCCCGGCAGTTCCGCCTCCGCGGCGAAGCGTGCCATGCGCCGGTCGGCCATCTCGGTGCGCACCCAGCCGGGACACACGATGTTGGCCCGCACCCCCTGACGCCCGTAGTCGACGGCGACGGAGCGGCACAGCTGGAGCAGGGCGGCCTTGGAGGTGGCGTACGGCGCGTTGCTCGTGCCGTTGCGCAGCGCGGACACCGACGCGACCGCGACCACCGCTCCCCGGGACTCCAGCAGGTGCGGGATCGCGGCGCGCAGCAGGAGGAGCGGACCGGTCACGTTGGTGCGCATCACCTCGTCCCAGTCCCGCAGCGACATGTCGCCCACGGCTCCGCCGCGTCCGATGCCCGCGTTCAGCACCAGCCCGTCGAGGCGTCCGTACGCGGCCAGGGCCGCCTGGACCAGTCCCTCGGCCGCGTCGGGGTCCCCGACGTCGGACGGGTGCGGCAGCGCTCCGGTCTCCCGCGCGAGGCGCTCCAGGGGTTCGGCCCGGCGGCCGGAGACGACCACCTGGTGACCGGCCTCCGCCAGCAGCCGGGCCGTCGCCCGGCCGATGCCCGAGCCGCCGCCGGTCACGACGACAACGCGCTTGTCCTCCACTGCAGTCAGCCCCTTCCCCGAGATCGCCGCGCATCACCGAGATCGCCGAGATCGTCCAGCGCAACCGAGCGTAGGACCCGCCGCGGTGGCGGGTGGCGACTTTCGGTCGGCGTCCGCGCCGGTCGCCCACCCGGCAACTCCCTTCCCTCACTTCTTACTTCACACCTTGACGGAAGTGGTCTGTACCTCTAGTTTCGCCGGGCGACCACGCCTCCCCACGAAAGGGCGCCCCCACCATGCCCAGAGCCAGGTCCCTGCCCGCGTCCGCGTCCGCCGCGTTGGCGGTCGCCGCTCTCACCCTGTCCACCGGGCTGTTCGCCGCCTCCCCCGCGCAGGCCGCCACCGGCACGATCACCGGCCTCGCCGGCAAGTGCCTCGACGTCGCCGGCGCCAACTCCGCCGACGGCACCGCCGTACAGCTGTACGACTGCAACGGCAC
>NZ_JBEXKG010000309.1:0-4256 GCF_040609555.1 Streptomyces sp. NPDC004658 | reverse complement strand
CGGGCTTCGGCCCCTCCCGCCCGGGGAGGGGCCGAAGCCCGCGGCCGTGTCCGTGGCGAACGGGTCAGTCCGGCAGCAGGGCGACCGCCCGGGCCCAGCCCGCCCCCGCCCCCTTGATCTTCACGGGCAGGGCGCTGACGGTGAAGCCGAACGGCCGTGGCAGCGCTTCCAGGCCCGACAGGCGCTCTATCTGGCAGAACTCCCTGCGGCGCCCCGCCATGTGGGCGGGCCAGAGCACGTCCCGGTCACCGGAGCGGCGGTAGGCGTCCACCACGTGCGTGAAGGGGGCGTCCAAGCTGAACGCGTCCGTGCCGATGACCCGCACGCCGAGGTCGAGCAGGTAGTCCGTCGCCGAACCGTCCAGGCCCACGAAGTCCGTGAAGTACTCCATCGTGCCGGCCCGCCGGTCGGCGCCGGTGTGCAGCAGGACGATGTCCAGTGGCTCGGGCCGGTAGCCGATCCGGTGGAGTTCCTTCTCGATGACGCCGGCGTCCACCGTGCCGGCCGGCCGGCCGGTGAGGTCCAGGACGACACCCGGCCGGTGGAACCAGTCCAGGGGCAGTTCGTCGATGTTGCGGGGCCGGCCGCTGCCGTACCTCGTGCGCGAGCCGTAGTGCGAGGGAGCGTCGACGTGGGTGCCCGTGTGCGCGGACAGCTCCAGGAAGTCGTTGTTGAGGAACTCCCCGTCGGGGAAGTCCTCCGGGGATATCCGCATGCCGAAGTGCTCGTGCATCTCGGCCGCGCAGTGCCGCGCGCCCTCGGCGGGCGACATCACACGGTGGGCGACCGGATCGGGTTCCCAGCCCGCCGCGTCGATGGGGGACGACAGATCGACGATCCTCATGCTGCCTGGCTCCCTGTCTGCTGGGCGAAGAGGTCGGCGCGCACGCGCACCGGGGTACGCCCGAAGGCGATCTGCTGGAGGACTTTCCGGTAGACCGGGGTGCGGGCGAGGAGCCGCGCCACCAGCGGTCGGACGCGGTCGCTCAGCCCGCCGTGCGTGAGCATGGCCGCGCTCTGCCTGGCCTGAAGGGTGAAGACCGCGTCGATGTCCGGGCGCCGGGCGGTCTCGTAGGCGGACAGCCGCTCGCGCCCGGCGTCCTTCGCCCGCCATGAGGCGACGAGCACGGGGTGCAGCACAGCGGCGTCCTGGAGGGCGAGGTTGATGCCCTGGGCGCCGATCGGGCCGTGGGTGTGGGCGGCGTCGCCGATGAGCGCGAGACCGTCGGTCACCCAGGTGTCGGCGCTGCCCGCGAACACGTCGAGCAGGCTCAGGTCGCCGGGTCCGGCCAGGGTGGCCCGGATCGCGTCGGCGTAGATCGGCACGGCCTGCTCGATCCTGCGGAGCAGGGCGGGGAACCCCTCGGCCGACAGCTCCTTGTAGCCGCCGTGCGGCAGGGTCCAGCCGATCTGGATGCTGCCGGGGTAGGAGTCGTAGATGAGGACGGGGTTCCCGGCGGACCGGTACACCCTGATGTCGTGGGTGCCGCGGCCGGTGGAGGGGATCTTGAACCACAGGACGTCGTGTTTGAACGCCTCGACCCTGCTGTAGCCGAGCCCGGCGAGCTTGCGCACCTTCGAGTAGCGCCCGTCCGCGCCGACGGTGACGTGCGCGTCGATCCGCAGGCGCCGTTCGCCCCGGCCCACGACGGCCCCGGCGATCCGGTCGCCCTCGCGGTGCAGGTCGGTGACGGACTGTCCCTCGAGGTAGGTGAAGTCCGGGTGCTCCCGGCACGCGGCGAGCAGCTCCTCCAGGAGGTGCCGCTGGGGGATGCTGAGCAGGAAGTCGTACGGCTCGGGCAGCTGGCGGTAGTCGATGTCCATCAGTACGCGGTCGTGCTCGACCAGTTGGAAGCGGCGCAGCGGGTAGCCGCCGCGCCGTCGGGCCCGGTCGAGCACCCCGAGCTGGTCCAGGAGCAGCATTCCGCCGGGTTGCAGGATCTCGCCGCGGAACTCCCGGTCGAAGGACCGGGCCCGTTCGACGAGGGCGACCCGGGCCCCCGAGCGCAACAGCAGCAGGGACAGGGCGAGCCCCGCGGGGCCGCCGCCCACGACGCAGAAGTCGGTTTCCATGTGTTCCACAGGTCCTATGGGTTCCACAGGTCCTCCTAGCGGATGTGGCGGATGAGAGGGGCGGGCCGGAGGGCCGGGTGGCCGGTGCGCGGGCGGTCAGGCCAGCAGACCGAGCCCGCCGTCCACCGTGATCACCTGTCCGTGCAGCCAGGCCGCCTGGTCCGTGGCGAGGAGCGCGACGAAGTCGGCCACGTCGCCCGGCGTGGTGAGCCGGCCGGCGGGAGTGCGGCGGCCCAGGAACTCGGCCATGCTGCGGTTCCCGGTGTGCTCGCCCTTGTCCAGCAGGGCGGTGGCCACCGCGTTGACGGCGATGCCCCGCCCGGCCAGTTCCACGGCGAGGTAGCGCACCAGGTTCTCCACGGCGGCCTTGGCGACACCGACGTTGACATAGCCGGGGATCACCGAACGGGCGCCGTTGCTGGAGACCACGACGATGCGTCCCGGCCGGCCCGCCATGAGTTCCGCGAGCCGGGCCCCGCCCGACAGCAGCGGGTTCAACGCGAGGCCGAGTTCGGAGCGGAAGGCCTCCAGATCCGGGCCGACGGCCGTGTTGTGGCGGAAGGTCGCGGCGTTGTGCACGAAGACGTCCAGACCGCCGTGTTCCCGCGCCACCCGGTCGAGCAGGGCCTGGAGAGCGGCCTCGTCCCGGACATCGGCGCGGACCGCGACCGCCGTGCCCTTGAGCCCGGCCAGTTCCTCGACGGTCCGGCGGGCGCTGTCGTCGTCGCGGTGGTAGTTGACGTACACATCGCATCCGGCCGCGCACAGCCGGTGCGCGATGGCCCGGCCCAGGCCGCGGGCCGCCCCGGTGACCAGGGCCACCCGGCCCTCGAGGCCGAGCGGAACGGATGCGGCGGGCGCCGCGTCGTCGCGGGCGTTCATGGCCTGACCTCCAGGAGGGGGAAGGGGTGACCGGACGCGCCGGGGCCGGACGGCCCGGCACCACCGGTGACGATCACCGGTTCGCCGCGCGGTTCCGTGTCGGCGCCGGTGAGCCCCAGCACGGCGGCGGCCACGCGTTCGGGCGTGGCCGGCTCGATCGGCGAGGGCGGATGCCCGGCACCGGGGCGGGCGATCGGGCCCGGTGCGACACAGCGCACGCCGATGCCCTCGGCGGCGAGTTCGGCCGACAGTCCGAGGACCAGGCCGTGCACGCCCGCCTTGGCGGCGCACAGGTGGGCCGCCATCGGCCGCCCGCGCAGCCCGGCCACCGAGGAGACCAGTACGACGCGCCCGGCCGGTGCCGCCCGCAGCAGCGCCAGCCAGGACCGTACGAGTAGAAAACTGCCTGTGACGTCGGTGTCCAGGACCCTGCGGAACTCCTCCGCCGTGAGGTCACCGGCCGCGACCGGGCGTCCCTCGTACCCGGTGACGAGGTTGACCACGGCGTCCAGCCGGTCCAGCCCCGCCGCCCTGGCCCGGCGCACGGCGCGGTCCAGGGACGCCGGGTCGGTGACGTCGGTGTCGAGGGCCAGGACGGGAACGCCGTGGTCGGCCGTGAGCCGTGCGGCGAGACGGTGCAGGCGCTCTGCCGAGCGGCCCAGCAGGACGAGGTCCGTCCCCTGGGCCGCTGCGGCCTCGGCCACGGCCGTTCCCACCAGGCCGGTCGCGCCGGCGACGAGCAGGCGTCGGTTCACCGGGGCCGCCGCCCCGTCACTGGACCGGGGCACCTTCGAGCACCACCGTGTAGAGGTCGGGGTCGGGAACCGCGACGTTCGCGAGCTGGCTGATGTGCTCGCCGAACTCGGCGCTGGCCAGGACCCGCTGGTGGTCGGCCTGCGTCTGCCACAGCGCGACGTTGACGTAGACGTCGGGCCGGCTCAGCGAGCGGTGCAGCTTGAAGCCGATGAAGCCCGGCTGGCTGCGCATGAACTCCGCGCTCTGCGCCCAGATGCGCTCGAATTCGTCGAAGTTCCCCTTGACGGTGAACTTGTTGATCAGGGTGACCATGGTCGTTCCTCTCTCGACGTGGTGTCCGGTCTGTACGTGGTGTCCGGTCCCGGCGCGGGGTCCGGTCCCGGCGTGGGAGCGAGCCGTCACGCCGCGACCGTGCGCAGGGCCGTCAGCCACTGGAGGCGGTCGCCCATGTCCGCCGCCAGGCAGGAGCGCACCCGCTCGGCGAGTCGTCCGGGTCCGCGCCGCCCGGGTCGCGGCGCGGCGAGCAGCGCCCTGCGCCGGACGGC
>NZ_JBEXKG010000308.1:0-4259 GCF_040609555.1 Streptomyces sp. NPDC004658 | reverse complement strand
ACAGAGCCGACAGATCCCGTTGAGGACCCTGAGTCAGTCAGGCGTTGGGTCAGACCCCGCCGGGGAACGCTCACGTACATCCTCACTGTCAGGCGGTGACCCGCGGCTTCCCGGCCGCCGTCTCCGCCTCGCGCGGCGACGGCAGCGCGCCGCCCGCCGGCTCGCCGTGCTCCTTCTCCTCGCCGCACTGCATGAGCCACGGCAGCCGCAGCGCCATCAGCGCTCCCAGGAGCAGCAGACCCGCGCTCACCAGCAGCGTCACATGCAGCCCGTGCACGAAGGAGTCCCGCGCCGCGCGGCGCAACGCGGCCCCGGCCGTGCCGCCGAGCCGTCCGGCGACCTCGTAGGCCTCGCCGAGCGAGTGGCCCGCCGCGTCGGAGGCGGGCCGCGGCACGCCCGGCACCGACCGCAGTCCCGGCGCGTAGGCCGCGTTCATCACGCTGCCCAGCAAGGCGATGCCGATACCGGCCCCGAGCTGGTACGACGTCTCGCCGATGGCCGCCGCGCCGCCGGCCTGGTCGGCCGGGGCCTCGCTGAGCATCGACTCGTAGGCCCCGAAGAGCGTGGTCTCCAGGCCGAAGCCCAGCAGCACGAAGCCGGCCAGCAGCAGCGTCGGGTTGTCGGTGCCGCCCATGCCCGTCAGCGTCAGCACCGCCGCCGCCGTCAGGCAGAAGCCGAAGCACACCATGCGGCGCGGTCCGAAGCGGCGCAGCATGCGCGCGCCCGCGAGCCCGGCCGCCATCGCGGCGAGGGTGAGGGGCAGCAGCCTCAGGCCGGTCTGCAGCGGGGACAGGCCGAGCACCAGTTGCAGGTACTGGGCGGCGATCAGCTCCAGGCCGACCAGCGCGAGCATGGCCAGGACGATGCAGCCCACCGAGGTGCTGAACGCGGGCCGGCGGAACATCCGCAGGTCCACCAGCGGATGCGCGAGCCGCCGCTGGCGCCGTACGAAGAGGAAGAGGAGAGCGGCGCCGGTGAGCAGCGGCAGCACGGTGAGGGGGCTCGCGACGTCCTCCCCGCCGCCGAGCCGCTTCACGCCGAAGACGACGCCGAAGAGCCCGGCCGCCGCCATCAGTGCGCCGGTCACGTCCCAGGGGCCCTCGCCGTCGCCCCGGGACTCGGGCAGCAGCACCCGGCCCACCGGGAGGCTCACCAGCATCAGCGGGATGTTGACCAGGAAGACCGCGCCCCACCAGAAGTGTTCCAGCAGGAAGCCGCCGAGCAGCGGTCCGACGGCCGCACCGACCGCCGCGACCGCGCTCCAGACGCCGATGGCCAGGGCGCGCTCGCGCCGGTCGGGGAAGACCTGGCGCAGGATCGACAGCGTGGCCGGCATGATCATGGCGCCGCCGACGCCGAGCAGGGCGCGGGCGACGATCAGCATCTCGGCGGTCGGCGCGAACGCGGCCACGGCGGAGGCGACCCCGAACAGGGCGTAGCCGAGCAGCAGGACGCGTCTGCGGCCGATCCGGTCGCCGAGGGTGCCGAAGAGGATCAGCAGCGAGGCGCAGACCAGCGGATAGACGTCGACGATCCAGAGCAGTTCGATGGCGCCGGGCTTGAGGTCCTCGGTGACGGCGGGGACCGCCACGTGCAGCACGGTCGCGTCGAGCGCGACGAGCAGCAGGCTGACGCAGAGCACGACGAGGACGACCCAGCGGTTGGCACCTGCCCCGGGCGCCCGACGGCGCGGCCGTACGGCAGCCGTGGTCGTCCCGGACATGTACGTACCTCCCAGATGATCCCTCGTGTGGGGCGGACCGACGGGGTGGGGACTCCCTGTCGTACGGCCGGAGAGGAGCGGTGTCTCCGGCCCGCGCGAACCCACGCGGGTGACTCGTCAGCGTACGCGAGTCCGCCGCGCGGTCACGTGGCGGACCTCTCACCCACCGGAGGGAACCCGTGTGGCGTACACCACGTCGGCCCCTCTTGACCTGGACCCGGTGACCGGCCCGCCGGAGCGCGCGGTCGATAATCGAGCCCGTGACCGATCTTGCGACGCGTGTGGCTCCGCCCCGCGCCCCTCTTCTGCGCCGGGCGGCCCCGGCCCTCGTGGGCTACGCGGCGGTCCGTGCCCTGGGGCTGGTGGTGCTGGCGGTGTGGAGCGCCGCGCGCGGCAAGAGCGCGTTCACCTTGCTGACCGCGCGCTGGGACTCGCTGTGGTACACGCGGGTCGCCGAACTGGGGTACGGCTACGAGGTACGGCTGCCGAACGGGGACGTCCACTCCAATCTCGCGTTCTTCCCGTTGCTGCCGTGGCTGGAGCGGCTGCTGCACGCGGTGATCCCGCTGTCGTACGCGGGCGCCGGGTTCCTGGTGAGCCTCCTGGCCTCGCTCGCCGCCGCGGCCGGGATCTTCGCGGTCGCGGACCGGGTGTACGGAGCCCGGGTCGGGGTGTGCGCGGTGCTGCTGTGGGCCGTGCTGCCGGTCGGGATCGTGCAGTCGATGGCGTACAGCGAGTCGCTGTTCACGGCGCTGGCGGCCTGGTCGCTGTACGCGGTGCTGACCGGGCGGTGGGTGAGCGCGGGCACGCTGGCGGCCCTGGCCGGGCTGACCCGGCCGGTGGGGGCGGCGGTGGTCGCGGCGGTGTGGGTCGCGGGCGTGGTCTCGTTCGGGCGAGAGCGTGGCGTGAAGCACGCGCCGGGCGCGGGCCATGACGAACACGCGCCCGCGCCCGCCCTCGGCGCGTCCACCACCCCGTGCGCCCCCGTCTGGCGACGCGCGCTCGGCATGCTGCTCGCTCCGCTCGGGGCCGCCGGCTACGTCCTCTGGGTCGGCCACCGCACCGGCACGGGCCCGCTCGGCTACCTGGACGTGCAAGCCGGATGGCGCAACGGGTTCGACGGCGGCTACGCCTTCGCCCGCTTCGTGGCCGACAAGTTCACGTCACTTCCGTCCGCTCTCGCCGGCCTCGGCCTCATCACCGGGGTGGCCCTGCTGATCTGGCTGTACGTCATCGGGGTCCGCGCGCGCCAGCCGGCCGCACTGCTGGTGTACACGGGCGTGGTGCTCGCCCTCGCCCTGTGCGCGTCGGGCTACTTCGGCTCCAAGCCACGGCTGCTGATGCCGGCCTTCCCGCTGCTGCTGCCGCTCGCCCGTGCCCTGGCCCGGCCGCGCACGCCCCGATCGGCCCTGCTCACGGCGGGGTTGGCGGTCGCGTCGGCGGTCTACGGGGCGTTCTGGCTGAACGGTTCCGGCCCACCATGATCGGCCGGGCCGGCCCGATGACGCCCCGGAGAATTCCGCACCAGGACCGGGTTAACACATTCATAAGCGCGATATAAACAACACCCGGCATGATCAAAGGAATTGGCCCGATCGGACTCACAGGATTGCGGAATCCCAGGAATTCGGGCCGCCCTTGAGAGGTTTCCCACATCACATCGTCATCACAAAGACGCTGTTTCGACCGGGAACACCGCTCACTCGCTGTAACGTCGATTGGGTGCGTACCGAACGAAACCTCACCCGGCGTCTGGACCGGGTGTTCGCCAGGCTGGACCGTGAGCCGGAACGACCGGCCCACATCGATGTGCCGAGGATGAGCCGGCACCGGGTCGTTCTGTTCTCCGCGACCCTGGCTTTCTACCTGGCGATCGTGTGGGCCGTGGTGACGACGTCCTGGCTGGTCCGGCTGGACTGGCAGGTCATGTTCTTCCGGCCGTACCAGCAGTGGCCCCAGATCCACGCGTTCCTCGACTACTACGTGGTGCTGGGCCAGCGCGGCCCCACCGCCGTGATGGTCGCGGCCTGGCTCGGCTGGCGCTCCTGGCGGCAGCACACCCTCCGCCCGCTGCTCACCCTGGCCACCTCGCTGCTCCTGCTGAACCTCACGGTCGGCGCCGCCAAGCTCGGCATGGGGCGGCTCGGTCCGCACTACGCGACCGTGATCGGCTCGAACGAGATGGGCCTGGGCGGCGATATATTTCCCAGCGGCCACACCGCCAACGCGGTGGTGACCTGGGGAATCCTGGCGTATCTGGCCTCCACCCCGACCGCGCGCCGCTGGCTGTCCGCCCTCTCCGCGGTCACCTCGCTCGGCGTCGGCCTCACCACCGTCTACCTCGGTACGCACTGGCTGAGCGACGTGCTGCTGGGCTGGGCCGCCGGTCTGCTGATCCTGCTCGCCCTGCCCTGGTTCGAGCCGCTGATCGCCAGGGCGGAGCTGTGGCTCTTCGACCTGCGCGACCGCTGGCGCGCCCGCCGCGGCCTGCCCGCGCCGGAACCGGCCGTGCCGGTCACGCCGGTGCTGCTCAAGC
>NZ_JBEXKG010000307.1:0-4369 GCF_040609555.1 Streptomyces sp. NPDC004658 | reverse complement strand
TCGTAGGGCTGGATCAAATCCAGTACTGACCAGCGAGGCAGCCACCTCCCGGCTCGCAACGCTCAGTCACTGTGCACGGAACCTGTGCCAGAACCCGCTCTCGTGTACAAAGCCAAGTCGGCCCTGGCGAACAGCCCGGAGGCCGGGTGTTACTGCGCTCGCGCTGCGGCGCTGGCCTCACGGCGGCCTTCCCCGGGATCGGGCAGGCGGCTCGGGACCAGTGCCGGGGCTGGACTGCGAGCCGGTGGTGGGAGAAGAGGGATGGGCGGTGTTCGAGCGGCTCCGGGACCGCGCGGCCGTACGCGGCGCAGAAGGGCCCTTGGTGCAGCGGCCTGCAAGGGCGGCCCGGCCGGTAGGCCTTCATCCGCCGGTGGTTCGTCGAGACGCCGATGCAGCGTGCCTGGTCGGTCGTCAGCTTTTCGCTGCGGTGGCCGCCTCATGGACCGGCTGGGTGACCGGCTGGGCCGTCCTCGGTCGCCATGGTCGGACGGTGGGCGTGGCCGGTGTTCGGGCCGGGCGCGTTCAAGAGGACCGGGTTCTCAGCTGTCGCCGCCGGCGCACTGGGCCCGGCTGCCGACCTGCTGCTTCTCCTTCTTTGCCCTGCACCAGCCTGCGGCAGAAGGCTCTTTGCGGGTCGTGCAGCGGTCGGCAACCGCTTCGCCACCACGTTCGCGGCGAAGCGGACGCCGACCGCGACCGTCGGCAGCCGTGGACGGTCCGGCTTCGCGTACCCGTCCTCGCCAAGCGCCGGACCTCCCACCTGCGGTTTCCCGCCGGGGAGTGGGGGGATAACCCCACCTCCGTTCCGCCGGTGGCCTGCATGGTCCGCGCGGCCCGTGCTTCCTAGGTTTGAGGACGTTGACAACGAGCGCCGCAGAACCGAAGGAAGACCCCTCCATGGCACGCCACCGAGACCACAGGACCGACGGGCCTGGAGCGGCCCCGTACACCGCAGCCCCGTTCACCGCGCACCCGTACGGCTCGGCCCCGCACCTCGGGGCCCCGTCCGGGGAGCCCGCGATCGAACTGCGGGGTGTGCGCCGGATTTACGGAAGCGGCGCGGCGACGGTGCACGCGCTGCGCGGGATCGACCTGGCGCTCGCCCGCGGCAGCTTCACCGCCGTCATGGGCCCCTCCGGCTCCGGCAAGTCCACCTTTCTGCAGTGCGCCGCGGGCCTGGACCGCCCGGACGAGGGACAGGTCCGGCTCGGCGGCGAGGACATCACCACACTGAGCGAGGACCGGCTCACCAAGCTGCGCCGCTCCCGCATCGGCTTCGTCTTCCAGTCCTTCAACCTGCTGCCCTCGCTGAGCGTCGAGCAGAACGTGCTGCTCCCGCAGCGCCTCGCCGGGAAGCGCCAGGACCGGGCCAGGGCGCGGGAACTGCTCACGCGGGTGGGCCTGGGCGAGCACGCGTCGCGCCGCCCGGGACAGCTGTCCGGCGGCCAGCAGCAGCGGGTGGCGATCGCCCGCGCGCTGATCACTCACCCGGACGTGGTGTTCGCCGACGAGCCGACCGGCGCGCTGGACACCACCACCGCGCACGAGGTATTGGGCCTGCTGCGGCAGGCCGTGGACTCGCTCGGCGCGACCGTGGTCATGGTGACCCACGACCCGGTGGCCGCCTCCTTCGCCGACCGGGTGCTGTTCCTGGCCGGCGGCGCGATCGCGGACGACCTGCCGTACCCGACCCCGCAGACCGTCGCGGACCGGATGATCGCGCTGACCGCCCACCCGGTGGGAGCGGCGGCATGACGAACGGACTCGCCCGCGCCTCGGTGCGCTTCCGGCCCGGGTCCTTCGTGGGAACCCTGGTCGCCCTGCTGCTGGGCGCCGCCGTGGTGGTGGCCTGCGGCACGCTGCTGCAGACCGGCCTGACCGCGAGCCTGAAGCCCGAACGGTACGCCGCCGCCCCCGTGGTGGTCACAGCCGATCAGGCGGTCAAGATTGAGCGCAAGACCGGTGGGGAGACCGAAACCCAGGAGCAGGCCACCCCGGAACGGGCCCGCACGGACGCCGCGCTGGTCGGCCGGCTGACCGCCCTGCCCGCGGTCGCGGCGGCCCGCCCCGACACGGCCTTCCCGCTGCCCGCCGGGGAGAGGACACCGGCCATGACCGGCCGGGGCTTCGCCGCACTCGGGATCGCCGGACCCGGCGACAAGCTGGTCGAGGGCCGCGCACCCGGCGCGAACGAGATAGTGCTGGACACCGACACGGCGCGTGCCGCCCATCTCGCACCCGGCGCGAGCCTCGCGCTCACCGCGCCCGGCGGCACCGCGCACTACCGGATCTCCGGTCTGGCCGCCGCCCAGCAGAGCGGCCCCACCGCCTGGTTCGCCGACACCACCGCCGACCGCCTCTCCGGCCACCCCGGCCGCATCGACGCCATCGCGGTGCAACCCCGCGAAGGCGTTCCCACCACCGAACTGGCGGCCCAGGTCCGCCGGGCCCTCGGCGGCGACGCCAGGACCTTCACCGGGGACGACCGGGGCACCGTCGAACACCCCGCCCTCAGCAGTGCCCGCAGCATGCTGACGGCCCTCGGCGGCACCTTCGGCGGCTACGCCACCATGACCGCCGTGTTCGTGGTGATGAGCACCATCGCCCTCGCCACGAGCCAGCGCGCCCGCGAATTCGCGCTGCTGCGCGCCATCGGCGCCACCCCACGCCAGATCCGCCGCACCATCGCCACCGAGGCGATGCTGGTAGCGCCCCTCGCCGCCGCGATCGGCATCCTGCCCGGACTGGCCCTCGCCCGCTGGTGGTTCGGCCAGCTGGCCGACCGCGGCGCCGTACCCGCAGACGTCCGTCTCGACATCGGCCCGCTGCCGATGCTCGCCGCCGTGCTCCTGTGCACCCTCACCGCGCTGACCGCCGGCTTCCTGGCCGCCCGCCGCCCGTCCCGGATGCGGGCCGCCCAGGCACTCGGCGACGCCGCCGTCGAAGCACCCCGCCCCGGCAAGGTGCGCACCGTCCTCGGCGTGCTCTTCGCCGCCGGCGGCTGCACGGCCGCCGTCGTTGCCAACGCCCTGGACGGCGAGAAAGCCGCCCAGACCGCACTCGGCGTGGTTATGTGCTTCATGGTGACCGTCGCCCTGCTCGGTCCCCGGCTCGCCGCAGCAGCCGCCGCGCTGCTCGGCGCCCCGCTGCGGGCCGGCGGCGCGCCCGGCTCGCTCGCCGCCGACAACGCCCGCGCCAACGCCCGCAGACTGGCCTCCGCGATCACCCCCATCGTTTTGGTCACCGCCTTCTGCGGCACCCTGCTGATCCTCCAGAGCACCGTGCGCCACACCACCGGCGAGAACGTCAAGGCCGGCGTCACCGCCGACCACGTGATCGCCGCCACCGGCCCCGGCCTGCCCGCCGGAACCGCGGAGACGGCCGCCCGGGTGCCCGGTGTGGACACCGCCATCGGCCTGCTGCGCACCGGCGTGGTCTACGAGAGCGGCGACATGCTGAGCTCCGCCCCCGCCCTCGGCGTGGGCGGCGACCCGGCCCGGCTGCCGAAGGTGCTCGACCTCGACGTGCGCACAGGTGCCCTCGCCGACCTCGGCCGCGCCCCTGACACGATCGCGCTGAGCACAACCCTGTCCGGCGCACTCGGCGCGAAGGTCGGCGACCGGGTGCCGCTGTGGCTCGGCGACGGCACCGCGGTCCGGCCCGTGGTGGTCGCGGTGTACGAGCGAGGGCTCGGGCTCGGCCAGGCGCTGCTGCCCCGGGCCGCGGTCGCATCGCACGTCACCGCCGCCTACGACAGCCAGGTGCTGGTCGCCGCCGCGCCGGGTGCCGACCGCGCGGCCCTGGCCGCCGGCCTGGGCGCACTGCCCGGGACGGCCGTGACCGACCGGGCCGGGTTCGTCGCCCAGGCGGACAAGGACCTGGAACTCAGCGGCTGGGCCAACACCGTGATGGCGGCCGTGCTCGGCGGGTTCGCCGCCGTCAGCGCCGCCAACACCTTGGTCATGACGGTGATCGACCGGCGCCGCGAGGTTGCGCTGCTGCGGCTGGCCGGCACCACCCGGCGCCAGGTGCGCCACATGATGCGCTGGGAGGCGCTGCTGGTGGCCGTGACCGGGCTCGCGGTCGGCGCGTCGATCGCCGGGCTCACGCTGGTACCCGTCGCCCGGGGCGTGACCGGCTCCGCCCCCCACGTGCCGCTGATGCTCGCCCTGCCACTGGCCGTCGGCACCGTGCTGCTCTGCCTCGGCTCGACGGGCCTGCCGGTGCGCGCACTGCTGCGGACCCGGCCGGCAACGCTGGGAACGGCACGCCAGTAGCAGAGTGCGGAAGTCGGCGGAGGGGCGTACCCGGGGTGCCCAGCTGGAGCGGGGCAGCTCGAACAGGCGGCGGCGCTCGGCGTAGGAGACGG
>NZ_JBEXKG010000306.1:0-4375 GCF_040609555.1 Streptomyces sp. NPDC004658 | reverse complement strand
CTGGCGCCGCGCGGGCTGCGGGACGCGCCGGCCGCCGGGCGCGCCCTCGCCGCCGGTACGCTGCCCGACCTCGCCCTGTGTTCCACCGCCGTACGCGCCCGCCGCACCTGGGAGCTGGTCTCCGCCGAGTGGGCCACGCCGCCGCCGGTGCGCTACGACCGTCGGCTGTACGCGGCCGGGGTACCGGAGCTGCTGGAGGTCGTGCACGAGGTGCCGCCGGAGGTCCGCACGCTGCTGCTGATCGGCCACAACCCCGGCCTGGAGGAGCTGGTCCTGGCGCTGGCCGTGGACGGCCTCGACGACTCGCTGGACCGGGTGCGGACGAAGTTCCCGACCTGCGCGATCGCCGTGCTCGCCTGGCACGGCACCGGCTGGCCGGCCCTCGCCCCGGGCGCGGCCCTGCTCACCTCGTTCACGGTCCCGCGCGGGAAGAAGAAGCGCTGACCGAGCGGCGTACCGGCGCTCGCATAGGCTGGCGGGATGCAGGACGAGTACCGCACAGTCGCCCGCGCGGGCGTGCACGAGACCGAGATCAACCGCTCCCGCTTCCTGTGCGCCCTCGCCCCGGCCGCCACCGAGCAGGAGGCGCAGGACTTCGTCGCCGCCGTGCGCAAGGAGCACGCCGACGCCACCCACAACTGCTGGGCGTACGTCATCGGCGCCGACGCCTCCGTGCAGAAGGCCAGCGACGACGGCGAACCGGGCGGCACGGCCGGCGTGCCCATGCTGCAGATGCTGCTGCGCCGCGACATGCGGTACGTGGTGGCCGTCGTCACCCGCTACTACGGCGGCGTGAAGCTCGGCGCCGGCGGACTCATCCGCGCCTACGGCGGCTCGGTCGGCGAGGCCCTGGACGCGCTCGGCACGATCACCCGGCGCCGCTTCCGGCTGGCCACGGTGACCGTCGACCACCAGCGCGCCGGCAAGGTCCAGAACGACCTGCGGGCCACCGGACGCGAGGTGCGTGACGTCCGCTACGGCGAGGCCGTCGCCATCGAGATCGGCCTGCCCGACGCCGACGTGGACGCGTTCCGCGCCTGGCTCGCCGATGTGACGGCGGGCACGGCCGGCTTCGAACTGGGCGGCGAAGCCTACGGAGACGCCTGACGTTTGGAGCGAATCGGACATAACGGGCCCATGGGGAGTGGGTCGTGACGGGCTGGTACGGGAGTAACCGCCCGTGATGTCAGACCCGGCCGTTAGTCTCGGAGATCATGAGAATCCTGCACACGTCCGACTGGCACCTCGGCCGGGCCTTCCACCGGGTGAACCTGCTCGGGGCCCAGGCCGAGTTCATCGGTCACCTCGTCACCACCGTGCGTGAGCGCGAGGTCGACGCGGTGGTCGTGTCGGGCGATGTGTACGACCGCGCAGTGCCCCCGCTCGCCGCGATCGAGCTGTTCGACACCGCCCTGCACCGCCTCGCGGACCTCGGCGTGCCCACGGTGATGATCTCCGGCAACCACGACTCGGCCCGCCGCCTCGGCGTCGGCGCCGGACTCATCGGCCGCGCGGGCATCCACCTGCGCACCGACCCGTCCGCCGCCGGCACCCCCGTCGTGCTCCGCGACGCCCACGGGGACGTCGCCTTCTACGGCCTGCCCTACCTCGAACCGGCCCTGGTGAAGGACGAGTTCGGCGTCGACAAGGCCGGCCACGAGACCGTGCTCGGCGCCGCCATGGACCGCGTCCGCGCCGACCTCGCCACACGCGCGCGGGGCACGCGCTCCGTCGTCCTCGCCCACGCCTTCGTCACCGGCGGCCAGGCCAGCGACAGCGAGCGGGACATCACCGTCGGCGGGGTGGCCGCCGTACCGGCCGGCGTCTTCGACGGCGTCGACTACGCGGCCCTCGGGCATCTGCACGGCTGCCAGACCATCACCGAGCGCGTGCGCTACTCCGGCTCCCCGCTCGCCTACTCCTTCTCCGAGGCCGACCACCGCAAGAGCATGTGGCTGATCGACCTGGACGCGGACGGCGCGGTCACCGCCGAACGCGTCGACTGCCCGGTCCCCCGCCCGCTCGCCCGCCTCCGCGGCACCCTGGACGACCTCCTCGCCGACCCGGAACTGACCCGCCACGAGGATGCCTGGATCGAGGCCACCCTCACCGACGCCGTCCGCCCGGCCGACCCCATGGCCCGGCTCACCGAGCGCTTCCCGCACACCCTCAGCCTGGTCTTCGCCCCCGAACGCGCCCCGGACGACCCCCAGGTGTCGTACGCCCGCCGCCTCGCCGGCCGCAGCGACCAGCAGATCGCCCAGGACTTCGTCGCCCATGTGCGCGGCGCCGGACCCGACGAGAACGAGGCGGCCGTGCTGCGCGAGGCGTTCGACGCCGTGCGCGCCGACGACGCCGTGCGGGAGGTGGCCCGGTGAGGCTGCACCGCCTCGACATCACCGCCTTCGGACCCTTCGGCGGCGCCCAGACCGTCGACTTCGACGCCCTGTCCGCCGCCGGGCTGTTCCTGCTGCACGGTCCCACCGGCGCCGGCAAGACCTCCGTCCTGGACGCCGTCTGCTACGCCCTCTACGGCTCCGTCCCCGGAGCCCGGCAGAACGGCCAGGGCATGACCCTGCGCAGCGACCACGCCCGGCCGGGCTGCCGTACCGAGGTCCGCCTCGAACTCACCGTCGCCGGACGCCGGCTGGAGATCACCCGGCAGCCCCCGTGGGAGCGCCCCAAGCTGCGGGGCACGGGCACGACCGTCGACAAGGCCCAGACCTGGCTGCGCGAGTACGACGGCACGGCCGGCGTCTGGAAGGACCGCAGCCGCTCCCACCAGGAGATCGGCGAGGAGATCACCCAGCTGCTCGGGATGAGCCGGGAGCAGTTCTGCCAGGTCGTCCTGCTGCCCCAGGGCGACTTCGCCCGCTTCCTGCGCGCCGACGCCGAGGCCCGCGGCAGACTCCTCGGCCGCCTCTTCGACACCCAGCGCTTCGCCGACGTCGAGAAGCGCCTCGCCGAACGCCGCCGCGCCACCGAGGCACGCGTGCGCGAGGGCGACACGGCCCTGCTCGCCGACGCCCACCGCATGCAGCAGGAGGCCGGCGACGCCATGGAGCTGCCCGACCTGGCCCCGGGCGACCCGGGTCTGGCCGAGGCCGTCCTCGGCGCCGCCGCCGTGGCCCGCAGCACCGCGCGCGAACGCCTCACCGTCGCCCACTGCCGGCTCTCCGCCGCCGAGTCCGCCCACGCGACAGCCCGCCGCGCCCTGGACGAGACACGCGAACTCGCCCGCCTCCAGGCCAGGTTCGCCGAGGCCCGGCAGCGCGCCGAACGCCTCCGGGAGCGGGCCGGCGCCCACCACGAGGCCCAGCAGCGCATGGAGCGGGCCCGCAAGGCGGAGGCGGTCGCCCCCGCCCTGGAGCTGCGGGACGCCGCCGAGGCGGAACACCGCCGCGCCACCGCGGCCGAGGCACACGCGCGCGGACAGCTGCCCGACTCCTACGCCGACGCGGGCGCGAGCGGACTCGCCGCCGCCGCCCGCCGGGCCGCCGAGGAACTCGGCGGCCTGGACGCGGCCCGGCGCGCCGAACGGCGACTCGCCGAACTCGTCGAAGAGCGGGCCGGACTCGACCGGCAGGAGCGCGCCGACGAGGACGTCCTGCGCGAGGCCGAGGCCTGGCTCGCCGACTGGGACGCCACCCGCGCGGCCCTCCAGCACCGCGTCGACGCCGCCCAGGAGGCCGCCACCCGCGCCGAACAGCTCTCCGTCCAGCGCGAACCCATGCGCCGCCGGCTCGACGCGGCCCGCACCCGCGACCAGCTCGCCGCCGACCTCGAACGGGCCCGGCAGCAGGCGCGCGCCGCACGGCAGCGCGCCCTCGACGCCCGTGCCCACTGGCTCGACATGAAGGAACAGCGGCTGAACGGCATCGCCGCCGAACTGGCCGCCCGTCTCACCGACGGCGAACCCTGCGCGGTCTGCGGAGCGACGGAACACCCCGCCCCCGCCCGCAAGGTCGCCGGACACGTCGACCGCGAGGCCGAGGACCAGGCCCTCGCCGCCTACCAGCGGGCCGAGGAGCAGCACGGCGAGGACGAGCGGCGTCTCGGCGTGGTCCGCGAGGCGCTGGCCGCCGCCACCGCCGAGGCCGGCGACACGCCCACCGACCGACTCGCCGCCGAGGCCGCCCGGTTGGAGCAGGAGTACGCCCGCGCCCGCCACGCGGCCTCCGCGCTGCACCCCGCCCAGGAGGAGCTGCGGCGCGCCGAGCGGGAGCGCGAGCAGCGGCTCGCCGACCGCCAGCAGGCCGCCGTACGGGCCGCCTCCCGGCTCACCCGCCGCGACACCCTGGAACGCGAACAGGCCCAGCTGATAGCCGAGTTGGAACAGGCCCGGGGCTGCGCCGGCAGCGTGGCAGCGCGCGCC
>NZ_JBEXKG010000305.1:0-4459 GCF_040609555.1 Streptomyces sp. NPDC004658 | reverse complement strand
CCTGGTCGTCCTGGTGCTACTTCCGCGTCGACACCGACTCCCCGCCGCCCCCGGTGATCACCAGCGCGGACGGCCTCTACAAGCCGGCGGAGACTCGCCGGACGTCTCGGCATCGCCTGCGCCGCCCCCGTCCTGCGCCACGTCTACCGCGAGACGGCCTCCTCCCATCTCCGTGGCCGCGCCGCCCGCGCGCTGGCCGCCACCGATCCCTCCTTCGCCACCGGCTTCGCCGTCGAATGCCTGTGGGACTGCGAGGAGACCACCCGCGAACTGGCCGCCCGGCACGCCGAGACCGGCGACGCCCGGGTCGTGGAGCGCCTGCGCCGCCTGGCCGCCGATCCGGCCGAGGAGGCCGAGGTGCAGACCGCGGTACGCAGCCGCTTCGGACCGGACACGGCCCTCGGCTGAGGCGCGTCCGGTCCGCAGCGGCTGAGGCGCGTCCGGTCCGAAGCGGACGAGGGCGCGTCCGCCGTCCCCCGCCCGGACGTCTTCCCGGGCGAACGAGCGCCCGCCGGGTGAACACCGGATGACTCGCGGGTCAGGCGGCCATGACGGCCGCCTGACCCGCTCGGGTGTGCAGCCCAACGCTCATGGGACGTTCCCCGCGCCGAAAGATCGAAGTTGACGCGGGCACGTCCGGCGCGGCGACAACACCCGTATGCGTGTCGTCATCGTGACCGAATCCTTTCCCCCCGATGTGAACGGCGTGGCCCACTGCGCGCTCCAGACCGCCCGGCACCTCGTGGATCGCGGTCACCTCCCCCTCGTCGTCGCCCCCGCTCCCGCGCCCGGCAGCGGCCCGGACACGGACGCCCCGTGCCCGGTCGTCCGGATCCCCTCCCTGCCGCTCCCCGGCTACCCCCAGGTCCGCGTCGCCCTCCCCAGCCGGCGCCTCGCCGCCGCCCTCGTCGCGCACCGCCCCGACGTGGTCCACCTGGCCAGCCCCTTCGTCCTCGGCGTCCGTGGCATGGCCGCCGCCGCCCGGCTCGGCATCCCCGCCGTCGCCGTCTACCAGACCGACCTCGCCGGCTACGCCCGTACCTACATGGGTGCCGGGGAGGCCGCGGCCTGGCGGCGGATCCGCGCCGTCCACGCCGCCGCCGACCGCACCCTGGCCCCGTCCAGTGCCGCCCAGTCCGCCCTGGAGGAACACGGCGTACCGCGGGTACGGCTCTGGCCGCGCGGCGTGGACACCGTACGTTTCCGGCCACAGCACCGGGACGAGGCACTGCGCCGCTCCCTCGCGCCCGGCGGCGAACTGATCGTCGGCTACGTCGGCCGGCTCGCCCCGGAGAAGCACGTCGAACTCCTCTCCGGAGTCTGCGGGACGGACGGCGTGCGGGTCGTGGTCGTCGGCGACGGACCCAGCCAGGCCCACCTGACCGAGGCCCTGCCCGGCGCCGTCTTCCTCGGCCGTCGTACCGGCGACGAACTGGCCCGCATCTTCGCCTCGCTGGACGTGTTCGTGCACACCGGTCCCTTCGAGACGTTCTGCCAGACGGTCCAGGAGGCCATGGCCAGCGGTGTCCCGGTCGTCGCGCCCGCCGCCGGCGGCCCGCTCGACCTGGTCGACCACGGCCGCACCGGCCTGCTGGTCCCGCCGCGCGACGCCGCCGCCGTACAGCAGGCCGTCCGCGCCCTGGCCGCCGACCCCGTGCGCAGGGCCGTGTACGGCGCCACCGCCCGCGCGACGGTCGAGGGCCGCACCTGGGCCGCCGTCGGCGACCAGCTCATCGCCCACTACGACGACGTCCTCGCGGACCGGAGGACGGCGGTGGCGGCATGACCGGGCAGCCCCTGCGGATCGTCCGCCTCGCCAACTTCGTCGCCCCCGCCTCCGGCGGCCTGCGCACCGCCCTGCGCGAACTCGGCAAGGGGTTCCGGGCCGCGGGCCACGAACCGGTCCTGATCGTCCCCGGCGAACGGCACACCGACCGCGACACCGAGCAGGGCCGCGTCATCACCCTGCCCGGCCCGCCGCTGCCCGGCACCGGCGGCTACCGGGTCCTCACCGACAAGCGGCGCGTGGCCGCCCTCCTGGAGGAGCTGGCCCCGGACCGTCTGGAGGTCTCCGACCGGACCACCCTGCGCTGGACCGGCCGCTGGGCCCGCCGCGCACGCGTGCCCGCCGTGATGGTCTCCCACGAGACCGCCGACGGCGTGCTGCGCACCTGGGGCCTGCCCGAGCACCTCGCCCGGCGCGCCGCCGACTCCCTCAACACCCGGACCGCGCACGTCTACTCGCGGGTCGTGTGCACCACCGAATTCGCCGAGCGCGAGTTCGTGCGCATCGGCGCGCGCAACGTCGTACGCGCCCCCCTGGGCGTCGACCTGACGGAACGGCACCCCGCGCTGCGCGACCCCGGGCTGCGTGGCCGCTACGCGCGCGCGGACGAGGCGCTCCTCGTGATGGCGTCCCGGCTGTCCGTCGAGAAGCGCCCCGGCACGGCCCTGGACGCCCTGGAGGCCCTGCTGCGGCGCGGACGGCCCGCGGTGCTCGTGGTGGCCGGGGACGGGCCGCTGCGCGCCCGGCTGGAGCAACGCGCGCGGGACCGCGGGCTGCCGGTGAGCTTCCTCGGGCACGTCTCCGACCGGACGTCCCTCGGCGCGCTCCAGGCGTCCGCCGACGTGTGCCTCGCGCCCGGGCCCGCGGAGACCTTCGGACTGGCCGCACTGGAGGCCATGGCGTGCGGCACGCCCGTGGTGGCGAGCGCGTCCTCCGCGCTGCCCGGGATCATCGGGTCCGCCGGAGCCACCGCGGCCGGCGGCGGGGAGGCGTTCGCGGACGCCGTGGAACTGCTGCTGGGCCGCGCCGAGCCCGAGCGGCGCGAAGCGGCACGCGCGCGTGCGGAGTGCTTCGGCTGGGGAACGGCCGTGGAGGCCTTCCTGGCGGCCCACGACGCGGAGGTCCTGCGCCGGGACGACGCCCGGCCCGCCATACCGGAGGGCGTGGCATGAGAGCCGATGCCGGAAGGCGGCCGAGCCGTCCGGTGCGTGGCGCAGGGCGCGGCACGGGAGGCGATGCCGGGAGGGAGCGGAGCGGCCCGGTCCGGTTCGTCGCGCTCGGGGACTCGCTGACCGAGGGCGTCGGCGACCCGGTCGCCACCGGATGGCGGGGCTGGGCCGCGCTGCCGGCCGCCTCCCTCGCCGAGGGCGGAGAGCGGGTGTGGTTCGCCAACCTCGCGGTCAGCGGGGCGCAGACCCGCGACGTGCTGGAGAAGCAGACGCCGGCCGCCCTGGAGCTGCGCCCCGACCTGGTGTCCGTGGTCGTCGGCGTCAACGACACGCTCCGCCGCACCTTCGACATCCACGCCGTGGCCGCCCACCTCGACCAGGTCTACGGCTCCCTCACCCGCCAGGGCGCCACCCTGCTCACCGCCTGCCTGCCCGACCCCGGCGCCGTGCTCCGGCTCCCCGACGCCCTGGCCCGCCCGCTGGCCCGCAGGCAACGGGCGGTCAACGCGGTCGTCCACGCGCTGTCCGAGCGGTACGGCGCCCTCCATCTGCACGCGGCGGACGACGCCTGGATCAGCGACCGGAGCCTGTGGAGCGCGGACCGGCTGCACCCCGGCGAGCGCGGTCACCGGCGGCTCGCCGTCCGCTGCCACGCCCTGCTCGCCGAGGCCGGCCACGCGAGAGGGGAACCGCCCTCGCCCGAACCGCAGTCGCCCGCGCCGACCCGGGCGGCGGGCCTGTGGTGGCTGGCCACGGCCGGGACCTGCTGGGTGCTCCGGCGCTGCAACGACCTGCTGCCGCAGCTGCTGCGCCTCGCCGCCGACGAACTGCGCCACCGCGCCCGGGGCACCGGCACCCACCTGGAGCTGCGCGCGTCGGCCGCCGTGTCGGCGGCCCTGGCGGCCCTGCCGGCCGGTCCCGCCGAGCAGGCGGCGGTCCAGCGCCGCGGCGGGCCGACGGGCGGGACGGTCACGACGGAGGGCGCGGTCGCGCTGGTGGGCCCGGGAGCGGCGGGGGCCGTGGAGACGGCCGGCTCCGCCGGGGCTGTCCCGGCCTGTTGAGCGGAACCTGGGGGCCTGGGGCGCTCCGTGCTCAGCGGCGCCGTACCGGTACGAACCGGACCGGTGTGCCCGGGAGGGCCTGGGCGGCGGCCGGGAGGTCGGCGGCGCGGACCACCGCGATCACCGGGTAGCCGCCGGTGGTCGGATGGTCCGCGAGGAAGACCACCGGGCGCCCGTCCGGCGGGACCTGGACCCCGCCGAGAACCATGCCCTCGCTGGGGAGTTCACCGGTCCGCGCCCGCTCCAGGGCGGGCCCCTCGGTGCGCAGCCCGATGCGGTTGCTCGACGCGGAGACCCGGTACGCGCGCGTGGTCAGATCCCGGACCGCCCGCGCCGTGAACCAGTCGTCGCGCGGGCCCAGGGTCACCCGGAGCACGAGTTCGGCCGGCGGACGCGGCTGCGGCGCGCCGTCCACGCGCGCGGGAGGGCCCGCCGGGGCGCCC
>NZ_JBEXKG010000304.1:0-4502 GCF_040609555.1 Streptomyces sp. NPDC004658 | reverse complement strand
CCCCCGTCGCGATACCGCGAGCCGGCCTCTCCCCTGAGCGAGCGCGAACTCGCGGAGGACGCGGCATGGCGCGAGTACGCGGAGGACTCGCTCACCCGGGCCCGGGCCAGCGCGGAACAGTGGCGCACCGGACTGGGGCTGCTGGTCACCGTCATGGCCGCCGGGCTCATGCTGGGCGGGCCCGGCAGGATGGCGGACCTGAGCCCCGTCTGGCGCGGTGTCGTCACCGGCGTACTGGGCTTCGGCTTCACCGTGGCGCTCTTCGGCCTGTGGGCCGCGTCGCGCGCGTCCGCGATGGGTGGTTCGGGACCGGTCGACCGGGACCGGATGCGCAGACGCGCAGGGCGCGGGCCAGCGGGTGCCGGGCCAGGGTGCGGACCACGTCCTCCCGGCCGAGCAGCAGTCCGCACTGCGGTCCGCCGAGCAGCTTGTCGCCGCTCGCGGTGACGAGTGCGGCGCCGGCGCGCAGTTGGGTGTCGGCGTCGGGCTCCTCGGGCAGCGCCGGGTGGGGTACGAGCAGCCCGGAGCCGATGTCGACGACGACCGGCACGCCGAGGCCGGTCAGTTCGGCGACCTCGGCGGACCGGGTGAAGCCGGTGATCCGGAAGTTGGAGGGGTGGACCTTCAGCACGAACCCGGTGTCCGGCCCGACGGCGGTGGCGTAGTCGGCGGGGGCCGTGCGGTTGGTCGTACCGACCTCGCGGAGTCGTGCGCCGGTCGAGACGAGCAGGTCGGGCAGGCGGAAGCCGTCGCCGATCTCCACCATCTCGCCCCGGCTGACGACGATCTCCTTGCCGGCCGCGAGGGCGGTGGCGGCGAGGACGAGAGCGGCGGCGCCGTTGTTCACGACGTGCGCGGCGCCGGCGGCCGGTACCGCGGCGCGCAGCGCGGCGAGCGCGGAGCGTCCTCTGCGGGCCCGGACACCGGTCGCCAGGTCGAGTTCGACGTCCGTGCAGCCGGCCGCTTCCTGGACGGCCCGCCGGGCGGCGGCGGACAGCGGGGCCCGGCCGAGGTTGGTGTGCAGCAGCACCCCGGTGGCGTTGAGCACCGGGCGCAGGCCGCTCGCGGTGCCGGGCAGCAGGTCCAGGGCCGCCTGCGGTACCTGTTCCGGGGGGATGCCGCCCGCGCGGGCCCGCTCCTGCGCCTGCCGTACGGCGGCCTTCACCCGGTGCGCGCCGAGCCGCTCCGCCGCCTCGGCGAGCCGGGGGTCGCGCAGGAGGGTGTCGGTGCGCGGGATGCGGCGGCGTGCGTCGGCCGCGTCCCGCTGCCGGGGCGGGTCCGCGGTCACGGGCGCGCCGCGCGTGCCGTCCTCGGCTGTCCTTCCTGGTACCGGCCGCTGTTCCATGCCGCCCCTGTCCTCCCGGTCCGGCCCCGTGCCCGTACGGACTCGGCCCATCGTCTCCCAGTGCCCCCGGCGGGCCGTCCGACACGCCGGAACGGACGTTGGCGGTGGCCGTCGCCCGGGTACCCGGCGCCGCATGAACGAGCACGAGGCCAAGCGACAGGACGAGAACGCGACGGCGGCCGAGCGGGCCGCGCGCCGGCAGCGCGAGGCGGACCGCGAGCGCGCCGGATCCCAGCCGTTCGACTACCCGTATCCGGAGCGCCGGGCGAACGTCCGGGCCCGGCGGCACATCAGTGAGGCGCAGGCCGCCGCGGACACACCGCCGGGGATCCCCGGGGGCTACGGCACGACGGGCGGCGGTCAGCCCGGCGCCACCGGCGCCGCCCATCCGCCGTCCCGCGAGCACCGCGCCACATCGGCGGGGACGCCGGCCGCGGAGCCGGGCAGTGACGACGAGGGGCCGGTGAACCGCTCGGAACCCTGACAGGCGGCAGCGACGAGGGACCACGGACGACGCACGGTGCCCGCGGAGGGTTCAGGGTGCCCCGCTGGGCCACGGGCGGTCGTCGGCGTCGTCGGCGGCTTCGGCCCCCGTGTGCGGCCGGGGCGGCGGCGCCTCGCCCGCGGTGAGGTGTTCCAGTACCTCCACCAGTTCCTGACAGGCCTTCTCGACCGAGTTGCGGGTGTGGCGCTGCTCGATGATCACGGCGGACAGCAGCAGCGCGGTCAGGGCCACTCCGCCGTTGAACGCCTGGAGCTTCACCATGACCTCGATCCGGCTCAGTCCGGCGAACGCGCCGACGCCGTCCGTGGCCGCGACGGTGGCCGCCACCGAGGTCAGCAGCGCGCAGAGCACACTGCCCACGAGCTGGAACCGCAGGGCCGCCCAGATGATGAGCGGGTAGACGAGGAAGAGCAGGCTGAGCGGGCTGTGGGTGGCCAGCGGTACGAGCACGCAGGCCGCGACGGCCAGCGCGGTCGCCTCCTTCCAGCGGCGCAGGGGCAGGGGTCCGCGGGCGCCGTGCAGCAACAGCAGCAGCGGGGTGACGAGCAGGACGCCCATCGCGTCGCCCACCCACCAGGCGAGCCACACGGGCCAGAAGCTGTGCAGGGGCACGCTGCCCGCGAGGGCGAGGACGCCCACGCCGACGGTCGCGCTGATCAGCATGGCGCCCAGCGCGCCCAAGAACACCAGGGCGAGGCCGTCGCGCAGGCGGCTGAGGTCGGTACGGAAGCCGGCCCGGCGCAGCAGCAGCGCCGCGCACAGGGGTGCGGCGGTGTTCCCGAAGAGGATGCCGAGCACGTCGGGTCCGGGCGTGGAGAGGGTCAGGACGGAGAAGAAGGCTCCGAGGGTGATGCCGGGCCAGCAGCGCAGGCCGAGGAGGAGCAGCGCGGCGACGGCGACGCCGGTCGGGGGCCAGACGGGGGTGACGACGGCACCCTCGACGGCCAGCTGGCGCAGCAGGCCGAGCCGGGCCGCCGCGTAGTAGCAGGCGGTCACGGCCAGCAGCTGGACGGCTTGGCCGCCCGGTCGGCGCAGCTTCTCGATACCCACCACAGCAGCAATCTCACACCGAGGGCCGCCGGTCGGCGAGGCGAGGCGGGCGCGGGCCCTGCCCTTGGGCGGCGGAGCGCTCAGGCCAGGGTCGCGGGGCCGTCCAGGCCCACGACGAGAACGGCGGCGTCGTCGTCGTGCCCGACGCTCTCGGCACCCTTGATCACGGCCGCGGCGAGCGCGCGGGGCTCCAGGCCGGCGACGGCGGCGACACCGGCGAGCCGTACGACCTGATCGAGGCCCTCCTCGATGTTCAGCTTCGGCCCCTCCACGACACCGTCGGTGAGCAGGACGAACACCCCGCCGGTGGTGAGCCGGTGCCGGGTGACCGGGAATTCGACGCCAGGTTCGATGCCGAGCGGCGGTCCGCCCTCGTCGTCGACGACGCCGGACTTCCCGTCGGCCGTGGCCCAGACGAACGGGATGTGACCGGCCCGGGCGCTCTCCAGCACCCCGGTGGCCGGGTCGAGCCGCATGAAGGTGCAGGTGGCGAACAGATCACTGCCCAGGGAGAGCAGCAGGTCGTTGGTGCGGGCCAGCAGTTCCCCGGGATCGCCGGTGACCGAGGCGAGCGCCCGCAGTCCGGCCCTGACCTGGCCCATGAAGGCAGCGGCCTCGATGTTGTGGCCCTGCACGTCGCCGATGGACAGCCCGATCCGGCCGTCGGGCATGGTGAAGGCGTCGTACCAGTCGCCGCCCACGTTGAGACCGAGGTTGGCGGGTGTGTACCGCACCGCGAGATGCAGGCCGGGCGCGGTCGGCAGGTCCCGCGGGAGCATGCCGCGCTGGAGGGCGACGGCCAGCTCGACCTGGGTGCGTTGCAGCTCCGCGCGCCGGCGCGCCTGGGCGGTGAGCGAACCGAGTCTGGCCAGCAGCTCGTCGCCTTCGTCCGAGGTGCGCTTGCGGGGCATCGATCACTTCCGGCGGGGCGGGTGGCCCTCGGCGGGCCGGACGCCTGAATGTTCGGAAAACGCCTAGATTTTACCTAAATAGGATGATCGTAGCCCCGGGACGGCCGGCCGGGCCCGGGCTTCGGCCGCCCGATGTCCCGCCGGTGCTCGCGGTCAGCGGACCTCGGAGTCGATACCGGTGATCACCGCGGGCCCGAGCGGTGCGGTCCGCTCGTCCAGCCCCGCCTCCTGGAGCGCGGAGTCCGCGAGCCGGCGGGCCTCCTCCTCGGCGTGCCGGCCTGTGTCCGCCTCCACGGTCAGGCGGAGCGTGAAGGTGTTGTCCTCGTTGACGCTGAGCGCGTCCAGATCCTCGGCGCTGCCCATGCGTGTGCCGTGCGGATCGGCGGGCCGGAGCGCCCTGGCCAGCCGGGTGCGGGTGCCGGCCTCGATCCCGGTGGTGAAGGTGCCGGGGACGCTGATCACGTACGTCGTCATGAGACGGTCCTTTCCTCGGGCGTCCCCCGTCTACCCCGATTCGCCGGCTTCGCACAGCGGACGACGGGGCGCCGCGCCAGGGGATGCGCCCGCGGTCCGCTCACCGCCCGCGGCGAAGCGGAGGGATGCTCTTATGGATGTCAAGCAGCGGTTGTGAGGTGAGTCGGGGCCGCTGCGGTGGCGTTCGTGGTGGTCAGGACGTGGTAGATCTCGCGGG
>NZ_JBEXKG010000303.1:0-4673 GCF_040609555.1 Streptomyces sp. NPDC004658 | reverse complement strand
AGGGAGTGCCGTCCGTGCCCGGTGAGAATCTGTCCCGCGACGAGGCCCGGGAGCGGGCAGGCGCCACGGCCGGCGGCACGGTGTACGTGAGGGGCCGGGCACGCTCCGGGGCCGTGGCCGTATCGTCGGCGGCGGCGCCCCCGGTCACCGCCTCGGCCGGGGCGGGGAAGGAGGCGTCCGTGACCGAGCCCGCGGCGGTGGACCGGGACGCGGCGCTGAGCGCCGCGATGGCGAGGGTGGAGGTGCCGTCGGGCGCGCGGGTGTCGGCGGCGGTGCTGGAGCCGGAGTCCGGGCAGAGCGCCGTGTACGGCGACGCGGACTTCGACACGGCGAGCATCGTCAAGGTCGACATCCTGGCCGCGCTGCTGCTCCAGGCGCAGGACGCGGGCCGGCGGCTCACGGCGCGGGAGCGGGCGTACGCCACGAAGATGATCGAGAACAGTGACAACGCGTCCGCGACCGCGCTGTGGCGCACGATCGGAGGGGCGGCCGGGCTGGACGCGGCGAACGAGCGTTTCGGGCTGACCCGGACCACCGGCGGGGACGGCGGGCTGTGGGGGCTGACCCGGACCACCGCGGCGGACCAACTCGTCCTCCTCCGGCAGGTCTTCGGTACGGACTCGAAACTCAGCGCGGCCTCGCGGACGTATCTCCAGGGGCTGATGAGGTCCGTCGAGCCCGACCAGCGGTGGGGGGTGTCGGCCGCCGCCGAGGGGAACTCCTGGGCGCTGAAGAACGGATGGCTGCCGCGCAGCACCACGGGGTTGTGGGACGTCAACAGCATCGGCCGGGTGACGGTGGACGGGACCGACTACCTGGTGGCGGTGCTGTCGGACGGCACGGCGAGCCAGGCGCGGGGCGTCTCCCTGGTGGAGGCGGCGGCGCGGGCAGCGGTGTCGGCGTTCGGCCCCAGCTGATCCGGTGGGCGGCAAGTGCCTTAGGCTGCAGGGGACTTGACGACGAACCAGGCCGGAGCACGGGGCCCTCTCTGCCGATGCCCCGGTCCGGCCGCGGAAGGAGCGCGGTGCCTCTCCTACGCCCCACTCGCCGTTCCCTCGTAGCCGGTGGCCTCGGAGCAGTCGTCGCCGCCGCCGTTCCCCTGCCGACGGCCGCGCACGCCGCGGCGGCGACCGAGCTGCGGCTGGCCGGGCCGACCGGGCCCGCCCCGGTGGGCGCGGTGGAGCTGCACCTGGTCGACGGGACGCGGACCGATCCGTGGTCGGGAGGGCCGCGTGAGCTGATGGCGACCGTCACTTATCCGGCCGTGGACGTCCGGGACCGCCCGCTGCTGCCGTGGCTGCCGCCGGGTGCCGAACGGGCGCTGAAGGCAGGGTACGGCGGTGCTCTGGACTCCTACGTGCTCCCGCGGACGCACACCGCGGACCGCGCTCCGGCCCGGCCGGGCCGCCGGCCGGTGCTCCTGTATTCCCCGGGCGCGGCCGAGGACCGCACGTTCAACACCCTGGTGGTCGAGGAGCTGGTGTCGTGGGGGTACGCCGTGGTCACGGTCGACCACCCCTACGACTCGGGCGAGGTGGAGTTCCCCGACGGCCGTGTGGTGCTCTCCCACGGCGCCGGGGATGCGGACGCCATCGCCGCCGCGGTCGCGGTGCGCGCCGCCGACCTGCGGTTCGTGCTCGACTCCCTGGCCCTCCTGGTCCGGGGCGGCAATCCGGACGCCGGGCGGCGCCGGCTCCCGCGCGGGCTGCGCGGCGCCCTGGACCTCACCCGCGTGGGCGCCTTCGGTCACTCCCGGGGCGGTGCCGCGGCGGCGGCCGTCATGGACCTCGACCCGCGGGTGCGGGCCGGTGCCGACCTGGACGGCACGGTGTCCGGGCCGGTGGTCGGGCGCGGCCTGGACCGGCCGTTCCTGCTGATGGACACGGCGGTGCACGACGGGCTGAACAAGGACGCGTCCTGGCGCGAGTTGTGGCGGAACCTGCGCGGCTGGCGCCGCTGTCTGCGGCTCGCGGACGCCGGGCACCACTCCTTCACCGACCTCGTGGCCCTCGCCCCGCAGCTCCCGCCCGGGCTGCCGTTGCAGGTCGGCACGATCTCCGCCGACCGGGCGGTGGCGGCCGTGCGGGCCACGGTGCGGGCCTTCTTCGACCTCCGGTTGCGAGGCCGCCCCGACACCGGGCACCTGCTGGACGGCGCCGCACCGCGCTACCCGGAGATCGGGTACGTCGCCGGATAGCGGCTCAGGCGGGGTGTCTGCGGCCCCGCCACAGGATCACGCCGGCCACCAGCAGGACCCCGCCCGCGCCGCCCGCGAGCGGGGCCGCCCAGTCGGAGGGGCCGCTCGCGGCCCTGGGGGTGTCCGGGCCGGCGCCGAAGTACTTCTCGCGGTAGGACGCGGCCTTCAGGTCCCGGGGCTGGATGCGCGTGGCCGCCCTCAGGGCCGCCGCCGGGTCGATCATGCCGAAGCCCCGGGAGTCGTCCCGGCCGCCGACCGGGGCGTCCCGCGCGGTGTCCTCCAGGAGCTTCTTGATCTGGGCCGGGGAAAGGCCGGGGTGGGCGGCCTTGATCAGGGCCGCCGCGCCGGAGACGAAGGCCGAGGCGGCACTCGTGCCCCAGCCCGCGTAGTACTTGTGGTCGGGGTCGGCGATGACGACGTCGACGCCGGGCGCGCTGACGGCCGCGTACCAGCGCCGGGTGGAGAAGGCGGCGCGGGTGCCGTACTTGTCCACGGCGGTGGCGGCGATGACGCCCGGGTAGGCGGCCGGGTAGGAGACGTGGTCGCCCTTGTCGCCGCCGTTGCCCGCGGAGGCGACGACGACCACCCCCTTCTTCAGGGCGTACTGCACCGCCTCGTCCTCGCCGGGCTCGGGATGGGCCGAGTTCGAGTCGTCGCCGAGGGAGAGGTTGATGACGTCGGCGCCGTGGTCGGCGGCCCAGCGGATGCCGTCGGCGAGGGCGTTGCCGCGGGTGGTACGGGCCTTGGCGCGGGCGGGGTCGCCGTCCTCCAGGATCACCCGGACGGGCAGGATCCTCGCCTCGGGGGCGACGCCCATGACGCCGTCCGTGCCGCCGGGTCCGTGGCCGTGCCCGGCGATGATGCCGGCCATGGCGGTGCCGTGCCGGGCCCAGGTGCGGTCGCCCGGGCCCGCGCCGAAGCCGATCATGTCCTTGTCGGGCAGGACGTTTCCCGCGAGGTCCGGGTGGTCGGCCTCGACGCCGGTGTCCAGCACGGCGACGGTGACGCCCCGGCCCTTGGTGGTCCGCCAGGCCTCGTCCAGGTGGAGGGCGCCGAGGCCCCACTGCTGGGCGCGGATGCCGTCGGCGTGTGCGGCGGCGGACGGCAGCAGGGCGAGCGGGACGGCGAGCAGCAGGCTCACCGCCGCCTTGGCGGGGTGCTTCATGAAGGCTTCTCCGTGGCCGTGCCGACGGTCTTGCGCAGACGCCGTTCGATCCGGTCGGCCAGGCCCTGGGCCTCGTTGCCGAGGCCGGCCTGGGCCGGTGCCGTGGTGGCGCCGGAGCGGACGGCGTCCGCGGCGGGCTGGGGCGTGTCGACGGTACGGCCGTCGGCCCAGCCGGAGACGGCGTAGGCGACGACGGGGGCGTCGGTGAGGACGGACACGGTCCACGAGGCCCGCTGCCGTTCGCCGAACCCGGCGGCGGCCGTGCCGGCCGCGGCGTACGGCCGGGGCATCAGGTCGGCGCGGCTGTCCAGGTGTTCGTCACGGAAGCGGGCGGCGAGCGCGGACATCGCGGCGGGGTCGGCCTTGGTGAAGAGCAGGCCGACGGTGGTGACGTAGGTCTGGGTGGCGTCGGTGTAGGTGGCGCGCAGCAGCCGCTGGCAGCCGACGGGGGCGAGGACCTTGTGCAGCAGCGGGTCGAAGGCGTGCGCGCAGCCGCTGTCCCGGGCCACGGCGATCCGGGTCCAGGTGCGGTCGGCGCCGCCGGGGCCGGCGCCCGTGCCCTGGACGGTGGGCGGGAACAGTTCGTCCACGGGCACGCTGTGCCAGAGGGTCCGGGCGGTGCCGAAGGCGTTCCCTGCGCCGTCCGGCCCGCCGTCCCCGGTGAGCCAACTCCCGGTCGCGGCACCGCCGATGAGTCCGAACCCGAGCACGAGGCAGGCCGCGGCGGCGACGGTGCGCGCCCCGACCCGGGGACGCGTCCGCCCCCCGAACCCCTCGGGTTCCCCGAACGACACGAACGGCCGCCCGCCGGTCCCGGCCGCCCAGGAGTGAGCGGGGTCGGGCGCCGGGCGCACGGGATGGGCGGGAGCCATGGGACTCCAGGCCCCGGGCGTGGCCCGGTCGTTCGTCCGCCCGGCCTGCCGGTCGTCCGTCAGTCCGGCCCGGGGTACGGCACCGGGGCCGGAGCCCTCGGCCGGCCGGGACGCGGACCCGCCACCGGTCCGGGGGTTCCCGGCCTGCGCCGGCGCGGACCCGCCCCTTGCCCTCGTCTCTCCAGGCGCGGACATCCCGCCGGCCCCGGCAGTGCCTGCCTGGCCGGACGCCTGCGTGCCCCCCGTACCGGGGGCCTGTGCCCGCCCGGCCACCTGCGCGCCGCCGCTGCCGCGGTTCCCCGGCGCTTCCTCGGAACCGGCCGAGGACACCTCACCGGCGCCGGTGGCGCGGACGCGTCGGGCGATGAGCTGGGCGTACTGCGCGCCGAAGTCGACGACCAGGACGGGGTCGGGGGTGGCGGCAGACTGGGTCGCTGAT
>NZ_JBEXKG010000302.1:0-4681 GCF_040609555.1 Streptomyces sp. NPDC004658 | reverse complement strand
GCGGGGGCGCCACCGGGTCCTCGCCCCGGCCGGGTACGGCGCGCCCCACCCCGGTGCCGCGCGGCGGCGGGCCGCGCCCCGGCGGCGGCCGGCCCGCTCAGCGCGGCGGTTCCGCGCGGCGGCCGGGACAGCGTCCGGCGGGCGGTCTGCGGCGGCCGGCGAATCCGCGGCTGCTGCGGCAGCGGCTGTTCGTGTTCGTGGTCGTGACGTTGCTGGTGGCTCTCGGGATCGCGGTGGCCCAGGGCTGCCAGGGACCGGCGCGCGGGCTCGGCGACGACGGTGTCCCCCAGCAGCAGCACACCCAGCCGAGCCACTCGCCGCTGGGCGACGTTACGTTCGTGCCCAACCCCGACCGGTCGGCCGTGAGTCGCGACGCCGGTAACTGAGGGCCGCCTCCCGACGGTTCGGCGGGCGGGGGTACGTCCGGTCAGGCCTCCGGCCGGCCGGTGGCCACGGCGTAGAAGGCGACCGCGGCCGCCGCGCCCACGTTGAGCGAGTCGACGCCGTGGGACATCGGGATGCGGACCCACTCGTCGGCGGCGACCAGCGCCTGCGTGGACAGCCCGTCGCCCTCGGCGCCGAGCATGAGCGCCACCCGGTCCATCCGGTGCGGGGCGGCCTCGTCCAGGGTGCGGGCCTTCTCGTCCGGGGTGAGCGCGAGCAGGGTGAAACCGGCCTCGCGGACCGAGTCCAGGCCCTTGGGCCAGGTCTCCAGCCGGGCGTACGGCACGGAGAACACCGCGCCCATGGACACCTTGACGCTCCGCCGGTACAGCGGGTCGGCGCAGTCGGGCGACAACAGCACCGCGTCCATGCCGAGGGCCGCCGCCGAGCGGAAGATCGCGCCGATGTTGGTGTGGTCGTTCACCGACTCCATGACCACCACCCGGCGGGCGGAGCGGAGCAGTTCGCCGGCCGTCGGCAGCGGCTTGCGCTGCATGGAGGCCAGGGCGCCGCGGTGCACGTGGTAGCCGGTGACCCGTTCGGCGAGTTCGGGGCTGACGGCGTACACCGGGGCCGGGAGTTCGTCGATGACGTCGCGCATGACGTCGATCCACTTGGCCGAGAGCAGCATCGACCGCATCTCGTAGCCGGCTTCCTTGGCCCTGCGGATGACCTTCTCGCCCTCGGCGATGAACAGGCCCTCGGCGGGCTCGCGCTTGCGGCGCAGCTCGACGTCGGTCAGGCCCGTGTAGTCGGTCAGGCGCGGGTCGTCGGGATCCTCGACGGTGATGAGATCGGCCACAGGGTGATACTGCCTTGTCCTGGGTGTGGTGCCAACGGCTGGGAGGGGACGGGTTACCCCGGGTTACGCGTGTTCAGGCCGAGTTCACGGCGACGGCGTGGGGCCGACCCGCACGACCTCGCCGATGACGATGACCGCCGGGGGCCTCACGTCCTCGGCGCGGACCGTCTCGGCGACCGTGGCGAGGGTGGCGTCCACGCGCCGCTGCGCGGCCGTCGTCCCCTCCTGCACCAGGGCGACCGGCGTCTCGGGCGACCTGCCGTGCGCGACGAGCGTCTCGGCGATCTTCCCGATCTTGTCGACGCCCATCAGGACCACCAGGGTGCCGGTGAGCTTGGCCAGCGACGGCCAGTCGACCAGGGAGCGTTCGTCGTCGGGCGCCACATGCCCGCTGACCACGGTGAACTCATGGGCGACGCCCCGGTGCGTGACCGGGATGCCGGCCGCGCCCGGTACCGAGATCGAGCTGGAGATGCCGGGGACGACCGTGCACGGGATGCCGGCCTCGGCGAGCGCCTGGACCTCCTCCATGCCCCGGCCGAAGACGAACGGGTCGCCGCCCTTGAGCCGGACGACCGCCTTGCCCTGCTGGGCGTGCTCGACGAGCGCGTTGTTGATGGCCTCCTGGGCCATGTAGCGGCCGTACGGGATCTTCGCCGCGTCGATCACCTCGACGTGCGGGGGGAGTTCCGCGAGCAGGTCGCGCGGGCCGAGCCGGTCGGCGATGACGACGTCCGCCTCGGCGAGGAGGCGCCGGCCGCGGACCGTGATCAGGTCGGGGTCGCCCGGGCCGCCGCCGACCAGGGCCACGCCGGGGGTGCGGGTGCGGTGGTGGGGGGCGACGAGGGTGCCGTCGCGCAGGCCCTCGACGACCGCGTCCCGGATGGCCGCGGTGTGCCGGGGGTCGCGGCCCCGGGCGTGCGTGGTGAGCACGGCGACGGTGACGCCCTCGCTGTGGCCGGTCGCCGGGGTCCACGCGGTCGCCTGGTCCGCGTCGTCGGAGCGGACGCACCAGACGCGGTGGCGCTCCGCCTCGGCGGAGGCGGCCACGTTCGCCTCGGGGTCGCTGGTGGCGATGAGGGCGTACCAGGCCTCGGCGAGGTCGCCGTCCTGGTACCCGCGCCGCACCCAGGTGATCTCGCCCGCGTCCGCCATGGCCTCGACCGAGGGGGTCGCCTCCGGGGAGACGAGGACGACGTCCGCGCCGGCCGCGATGAGCGCCGGGAGGCGGCGCTGGGCGACCTGGCCGCCGCCCAGGACGACCACACGACGGCCGGAGAGGCGAAGGCCTACGGGGTAGGCGGGGTGTTCGGCCATGAGGGGCGGCTCCTCGTGCAGCTGTGCGATGGGCGCGCTGCACCTTCGGAGCGGCCCTGACGTGCAGATTTTAAGCGGTGGGCAGGGCAGGGGACACGGGTGGTCCGACAGCTGGGCACCGGACCACCCGTCCCGCGCGGGGCCTACTTCTCCGTGACCCCCGCCGAATCGAACGTGGCCACCTCGTGCATGGCCCGCGCCGTGCTCTGCACCAGCGGCAGGGCGAGCAGGGCGCCGGTGCCCTCGCCCAGGCGGAGGTCCAGGTCGACCAGGGGGCGCAGGCCCAGCTTGTTCAGCGCCGCCACATGGCCCGGTTCGGCGCTGCGGTGGCCGGCGATGCAGGCCGCGAGGACCTCCGGGGCGATGGCGCGGGCCACTAGGGCCGCGGCGCCGGCGCTGACGCCGTCCAGGATCACCGGCGTACGCAGCGAGGCACCGCCGAGCAGCAGGCCCACCATGGCCGCGTGCTCGAAGCCGCCGATCGCCGCGAGGACGCCGATCGGGTCGGCCGGGTCCGGCTGGTGGAGTTCCAGGGCCCGGCGGACGACCTCCGTCTTGCGGGCGAGCGTCTCGTCGTTGATGCCCGTGCCGCGCCCGGTCACCTCCGCCGGGTCGGCGCCGGTGAACACCGAGATCAGCGCGGCGGACGCGGTGGTGTTGGCGATGCCCATCTCACCGGTCAGCAGCGCCTTGTTGCCGGCCGCCACCAGGTCGCGGGCGGTCTCGATGCCGACCTCGATGGCCGCCCTGGCCTCCTCGCGGGTCATCGCGGGGCCGGTGGTCATGTCGGACGTGCCGCCGCGGATCTTGCGGGGCAGCAGGCCCGGGGTGGCCGGCAGGTCGGCGGCCACGCCCACGTCCACGACGCACACCTCGGCGCCGACCTGACTGGCGAAGGCGTTGCAGACGGCGCCCCCGCCGAGGAAGTTGGCCACCATCTGGGCGGTGACCTCCTGCGGCCAGGGGGTCACGCCCTGGGCGTGCACGCCGTGGTCGCCGGCGAAGATGGCGACGGCGGCGGGCTCCGGGATCGGCGGCGGGCACTGCCGGGACAGCCCGCACAGCTGTGCGGAGATGATCTCCAGCATGCCGAGCGCGCCGGCCGGCTTGGTCATGCGCTTCTGGCGCTCCCACGCCTCGCCGAGCGCCTTGGCGTCGAGCGGGCGGATCTGTGCGACGGTCTCGGCAAGCAGGTCGTGGGGTTCCTCTCCGGGCAGGGCGCGGCGGCCGTACGTCTCCTCGTGCACCACCCAGGACAGGGGGCGTCGCTTGGACCAGCCGGCCTGCATCAGCTCGGGCTCGTCCGGGAACTCGTCGACGTACCCGACACACAGGTAGGCGACGACCTCCAGGTGCTCGGGCAGGCCGAGCGCGCGGACCATCTCCCGCTCGTCGAAGAAGCTGACCCAGCCGACGCCGAGGCCTTCGGCGCGGGCGGCGAGCCAGAGGTTCTCCACCGCGAGCGCCGAGGAGTAGGGCGCCATCTGCGGCTGGGTGTGACGGCCGAGCGTGTGCCGGCCGCCGCGGGTGGGGTCGGCGGTGACGACGATGTTGACCGGGGTGTCGAGGATGGCCTCGATCTTCAGTTCCTTGAACTGCTTGGCCCGGCCCTTCGGCAGCGACTTGGCGTACGCCTCGCGCTGCCGCATCGCCAGTTCGTGCATCGTCCGCCGGGTCTCGGCGGACCGGATGACGACGAAGTCCCAGGGCTGCGAGTGGCCCACGGACGGCGCGGTGTGCGCGGCCTCCAGGACTCTGAGCAGCACCTCGTGCGGGATGGGGTCGCTGCGGAAGCCGTTGCGGATGTCGCGGCGCTCGCGCATCACCTTCAGGACGGCCTCGCGCTCGGCGTCGGCGTAGGCGGGCGCGGCGGGGCCGGTGGACTGCTGTGCTTCCGCGCCTGCGGCCGTGCCCTCTTCCTGGTCGGCGGCCCTCGTCCGGAGGTCCTCCGCGTTCTGGACGACCTCGGGGGCGGGCGCCCCGGCCGGCTCGCCCTCGCGGGGCGCGGGCACGACGAGGGGCTGCGGCGGGGTGGGTGAGGTTGTAGGGGTCGGCGGGGTTCAGGCCGCGGACGAAGTTGACCAGGCCGGCGGTGCCCTTGGCCACACCGCCGACGAA
>NZ_JBEXKG010000301.1:0-4715 GCF_040609555.1 Streptomyces sp. NPDC004658 | reverse complement strand
ACCAGGTAGGCGAGCCGGACCAGCCGGGGGTAGTGCTCGACGAGCGCGGCCTCGGGCCGGTGGGCGGCGGCCGGGGCGGCGGGCGCCGGTCTCGGCGGGTACGACGGCGCGCGCACCGCCCTCGCGGTGGCCGCCGCCGTCGCCGTCGCCGACCTGCTGCTGCGCAGGTGCGTCCGCAGGTTCGGCGGGGTCACCGGCGATGTGTTCGGCGCGGTCGCGGAGACGGCCGCGGTCACGGCACTCGTGGTGCTGGCCCTCGGTCGTTGAGAGGTTCCGGCCCGGGGCCGTACGTCCCCCGGCGGCCGGGGCCCGCCGGCGGCTGGTCGTGCCCGCGGCGCGGGCGCCCACCGCGCCCGGGCTCGCGCCCCTTCGGGGCGGGTCGGCAACGGGCGTAGTCTCGTCACGGGTGTTCGCCGGCAGGGTGAAGGCCCCGGTTGCCACCGGTCCCAGGCGTGGACCTAGGGTCGGCTTTCGGGCCCGGTCGACCCACCCCCCATCGGCCACAGCAAACTTCACATCGGAAGCGAGATTTCACCACCGTGACTGCTCTGACTCTCAGCACCGCCGCGGCGCCCGGCCTGCGGGCCGACGCGATCGTGATCGGTGTCGCCAAGGGCGCCCAGGGGCCCGTCGCCGCGCCGGGCGCCGAGGCCGTGGACAAGGCGTACGACGGCAGGCTGGCCGGCGTCCTGGAGACCCTCGGCGCCTCGGGTGCCGAGGGCGAGCTGACGAAGCTGCCCGCGCCGGCCGGCTTCAAGGCCCCGCTCGTGGTGGCGGTGGGCCTCGGCGCGCAGCCCGCCGGCAAGGACGGCGAGGACGGCGAGGACGGCGACGCCTACGACGCCGAGGCGCTGCGCAGGGCCGCCGGCGTGGCCGCCCGCGCGCTCGCCGGGTCGAAGAAGGCCGCGTTCGCGCTGCCGATCGACGGCCCCGGCGCGATCGGCGCCATCGGCGAGGGCATCCTGCTCGGCGCCTACTCGTTCGACACCTACAAGGGCAACGCCCAGGACGCCGGGAACGGCAAGGCCAAGAACGGCAAGGCGCCGCTCGCCGAGGCCGCGCTGCTCGGCGGCAGGCCGCGCGACGCCGCCCACAAGGGGGCACTCGCCCGCGCGGTCGCCGTCTGCGAGGAGCTGAACCGCGCCCGCGACCTCATCAACACCCCGCCGAACGACCTCACCCCCGCCGCGTTCGCCGGCATCGCGCAGGCCGCGGCCAAGGAGCACGGCATCAAGGTGCAGGTGCTCGACGAGAAGGCCCTGGTCAAGGGCGGCTACGGCGGCATCCTGGGCGTCGGCGGCGGCTCCGCGGCGACCCCGCGCCTGGTGAAGCTGTCGTACACGCACCCGAAGGCGGAGAAGCACCTGGCCTTCGTCGGCAAGGGCATCACCTACGACTCGGGCGGCATCTCGCTGAAGCCGGCCGGGCACAACGAGACGATGAAGTGCGACATGAGCGGTGCCGCCGCCGTGTTCGCCGCGGTCGTCGCCGCCGCGCGCCTCGGTCTGGAGGTCAATGTCACCGGCTGGCTGGCGCTGGCCGAGAACATGCCGTCCGGCTCCGCCGTGCGCCCGGGTGACGTGCTGCGCATGTACAGCGGCAAGACGGTCGAGGTGCTCAACACGGACGCCGAGGGCCGGCTGGTGCTCGCCGACGCGCTGTGGGCGGCCTCGCAGGAGAACCCGGACGCGATCGTGGACGTGGCCACGCTGACCGGCGCGATGATGCTCGCGCTGGGCAGCCGGACCTTCGGCGTGATGGCCAACGACGACGCGTTCCGCTCCGCGGTGCACGAGGCGGCGGAGGAGGTCGGCGAGCCGGCCTGGCCGATGCCGCTGCCGGAGCACCTGCGCAAGGGCATGGACTCGTCCGTGGCCGACATCGCGAACATGGGCGAGCGGATGGGCGGCGGCCTCGTCGCCGGCCTGTTCCTGCGCGAGTTCGTGGGCGAGGGGATCACGTGGGCGCACCTCGACATCGCGGGGCCGGCGTTCAACGAGGGCGGGCCCTTCGGCTACACCCCGAAGGGCGGCACGGGGTCGGCGGTGCGGACGCTGGTCCGCCTCGCGGAGCTGACCGCCGCGGGTGACCTGGGCTAGCGGTCGCCTCCCGGCCCGGTCCGGTCCGCGGTACGGCGAGGGCGGGGCGTGGGGGCCGTCGACGCGGTTCCCCGCGCCCCCGCCCGGCGCACCCTGGTTTTCCGGTGAACGTGGGACGTCTCACACACCGGCCCCGCGTCTCGATCGCCTCCGACAAGTGCAAAGATGGAGCCCGGCAGGACAGGGCCCCCACCGAAGGGCCGAAGCATCAAGCGGCCGGACACCAGCCGACCGGCCGGTCACCTCCCCAAGGGACAAGGGGTGTCCGGCGCACGGCGCACATGCATGGAGGACGTGACGTGGCGAACGACGCCAGCACCGTTTTCGACCTAGTGATCCTCGGCGGTGGTAGCGGTGGTTACGCCGCGGCCCTGCGCGGGGCGCAGCTGGGCCTGGACGTCGCCCTGATCGAGAAGGACAAGGTCGGCGGCACCTGCCTGCACCGGGGCTGCATCCCCACCAAGGCCCTGCTGCACGCCGGCGAGATCGCCGACCAGGCCCGCGAGAGCGAGCAGTTCGGCGTCAAGGCGACCTTCGAGGGCATCGACGTCCCGGCCGTCCACAAGTACAAGGACGATGTGATCTCGGGCCTGTACAAGGGTCTTCAGGGTCTCATCGCGTCCCGCAAGGTGACCTACATCGAGGGTGAGGGCCGGCTGTCCTCCCCCACCTCCGTGGATGTGAACGGCCGGCGCATCCAGGGCCGCCACGTCCTGCTGGCGACCGGCTCCGTGCCGAAGTCGCTGCCGGGCCTGGAGATCGACGGCAACCGCATCATCTCCTCCGACCACGCCCTCGTCCTGGACCGCGTGCCGAAGTCCGCGATCATCCTGGGCGGCGGTGTCATCGGCGTCGAGTTCGCCTCGGCGTGGAAGTCCTTCGGTTCCGACGTCACGATCATCGAGGGCCTGAAGCACCTCGTCCCGGTCGAGGACGAGAACAGCTCGAAGCTTCTTGAGCGCGCGTTCCGCAAGCGCGGCATCAAGTTCAACCTGGGCACCTTCTTCCAGAAGGCCGAGTACACCCAGGACGGTGTGAAGGTCACCCTGGCCGACGGCAAGGAGTTCGAGGCCGAGGTCCTGCTGGTGGCCGTCGGCCGCGGCCCGGTCTCGCAGGGCCTGGGCTACGAGGAGGCCGGGGTCGCCATGGACCGCGGCTACGTCCTCGTCGACGAGTACATGCGCACCAACGTCCCGACCATCTCCGCCGTCGGTGACCTCGTCCCGACGCTCCAGCTCGCGCACGTCGGCTTCGCCGAGGGCATCCTGGTGGCGGAGCGCCTGGCCGGTCTGAAGGTCGTTCCGATCGACTACGACGGTGTCCCGCGGGTGACGTACTGCCACCCGGAGGTCGCCTCCGTCGGTATCACCGAGGCCAAGGCCAAGGAGATCTACGGCGCGGACAAGGTCGTCGCTCTGAAGTACAACCTGGCGGGCAACGGCAAGAGCAAGATCCTGAAGACCGCGGGCGAGATCAAGCTCGTCCAGGTCAAGGACGGTGCCGTCGTCGGCGTCCACATGGTCGGCGACCGCATGGGCGAGCAGGTCGGCGAGGCCCAGCTGATCTACAACTGGGAGGCGCTGCCGGCCGAGGTCGCCCAGCTCATCCACGCCCACCCGACGCAGAACGAGGCGCTCGGCGAGGCGCACCTGGCCCTGGCCGGCAAGCCGCTGCACTCCCACGACTGAGCCTTCGGTCAACGGGCGCGACGACACAGACTTCCGCAATTCGTTAGGAGCAACCGAAACCATGGCGGTTTCCGTAACCCTTCCGGCGCTCGGTGAGAGCGTCACCGAGGGCACTGTCACCCGCTGGCTGAAGGCCGAGGGCGAACGCGTCGAGGCCGACGAGCCGCTGCTCGAGGTCTCGACCGACAAGGTCGACACCGAGATCCCGGCCCCCGCCTCGGGCGTGCTGGCCTCCATCAAGGTCGCCGAGGACGAGACGGTCGAGGTCGGCGCCGAGCTGGCCCTGATCGACGACGGCACGGGCGCGCCCGCCGCCGCCCCGGCCCCCGCCGCCGCCGAGGCCCCCGCCCCGGCCGCGGAGCCCGCCCCGGCCCCGGCCCCGGCCCCGGCCGCGGAGGCTCCGGCCGCCCCGGCTCCCGCCCCCGCCGCCGAGGCCGCTCCGGCCGCTCCGGCCGGTGGCGCCGAGGGCACGGACGTGGTCCTGCCCGCGCTCGGCGAGTCCGTCACCGAGGGCACCGTCACCCGCTGGCTGAAGTCGGTCGGCGACAGCGTCGAGGCCGACGAGCCGCTGCTCGAGGTCTCCACGGACAAGGTCGACACCGAGATCCCGGCGCCCGCCTCGGGCGTGCTGCTGGAGATCGTGGTCGGCGAGGACGAGACCGCCGAGGTCGGCGCCAAGCTCGCCGTCATCGGTGCCCCGGGTGCCGCCCCGGCCCCCGCCGCCGCTCCGGCCGCCCCGGCCCCGGCTCCGGCCCCGGCCGCCGCTCCGGCCCCGGCTCCGGCGCCCGCTCCGGCTCCGGCTCCGGCGCCCGCTCCGGCTCCGGCTCCGGCACCCGCTGCCCCGGCCCCGGCGCCCGCCGCCGCTGCCCCGGCCCCGGCACCCGCGCCGGCGCCCGCCCCGGCTCCGGTCACCCCGGCCACCGCGCCG
>NZ_JBEXKG010000300.1:0-4733 GCF_040609555.1 Streptomyces sp. NPDC004658 | reverse complement strand
CGGCGTGACTTGGCGGGGCCCGCCGCGCCGGGCCGCCCCCGCGCGGTGGGGGGGTGGGGGGGGTCCCACCCCCCCCCCGGCCCCCCCGCCACCGTGCCGTCGGGGGCGCCCGGCGGAGGGCGCGCGGAGGGGGAGGACGCGGGATGACCGGGCGAACGGACACGACCGACGTACTGGTGCTGGGCGGGGCCGGTGTGGACACGATCATCCCCGTCCCCGAGCTGCCCCTGCCGTACGCCGACAGCTACATGATCGACTCGGGGATCCGCACCCGCGCGGGGCAGACCGGCGACTTCATCGCCCTCGGACTGGCCAGGCTGGGGCTGCGCACCCACCACCTCGACCTGATCGGCGACGACCCCGAGGGCGACCTCGTGCGCGCCCTGCACCGCGAGCACGGCATCGCCCTCACCGCGCTCCCGCAGCCGGCGGGCACCAAGCGGGCGGTCAATCTCGTCGGCCCGGACGGCCGCCGGCTGTCCCTGTACGACACCAGCCGCGCCCACCCCGACGACCGCTTCCCCGAGGCCCGCCTGCGCGCGCTGGCCGCCGCGAGCCGGCATGTGCACGTGACCATCACCCAGCCCTGCGCCCACGCCCTGCCGGTCCTGCGCGAGACGGGCGTGCCGCTCTCCACCGACCTGCACGACTGGGACGGCGAGAACCCGTACCACGAGCCGTTCGCGTACGCCGCCGACGTCGTCTTCCTGTCGGCCGCCGCCCTGACCGACCCCGAGCGGACCATGCGGCGCATCGCCGAGCGCGGGCGGGCCGAGACCGTCGTCGCCACCGCCGGCGCGGAGGGCGCCCACCTGCTGGCCGGCGGCGAGCTGACCCGGATACCGGCGGCGGCCCCGCCCGCGCCGGTGGTGGACTCCAACGGCGCGGGCGACGCCTTCGCCGCCGCGTTCCTCTACGGCAGGCTCAACGGGGAGCCGCCCGAGCGGTGCGCCCGGTACGGCGCCGTCGCGGGCGCCTACGCCTGCACCGTCCCGGCCACCCGCGCGGACGCGATAGGCCGGGACGAGCTGCTGCGACGGGCGTCGGACCCGAGCCGCTGAAGGCGCCGTGGGACGTCGGGCCCGCAGCCGGGTGAGGCGCCCGCCTCGCGGGGCGGGCGCCGGGATCAGTGCCCGTGGACGGCGTTCGTCGCCTCGATCTTCTTCCAGGACTTCGGCCGCTCCACCGCCGTACCCGACTTCGCCAGGCCCCGGACCGCCGGCGCGGCCGGCTTCTCCGGCTGGAACAGCCAGGTGTCGAACAGCGCGGCCAGCGGCTTGCCGGACACCCGCTCGGCGTACTTCTGGAAGTCGGCCACCGAGGCGTTGCCGTAGGCGTGCTCCTTCGGCCAGCCCTTCAGGATCGCGAAGAACGCGTCGTCACCGATCTCGTTGCGCAGCGCCTGGATGGCGAGGGCGCCCCGGTCGTACACGGCGGCACCGAACTGCTCGTCCGGGCCCGGGTCGCCGGGCTTCACCGTCCAGAAGGCGTCGTCGGCCGGGTGCGAGGCGTAGACGTAGTCGGCGAGTTCCTGCGCGGTGCCCTCGCCCTCGTGCTCGGACCACAGCCACTGCGCGTACCGGGCGAAGCCCTCGTTGATCCAGATGTCCTTCCAGCCCTTGACCGACACGTCGTCGCCGTACCACTGGTGCGCCAGTTCGTGCACGACCACCGAGGTGTTGGAGCCGTTCGCGAACTGACGCGGGCTGTAGTAGACGCGCGTCTGCGTCTCCAGCGCGTAGCCGGTGGTGGTGTTCGGCACGTAGCCGCCCGCCGAACCGAACGGATACGGCCCGAAGTAGCCGCTCAGCCAGTCCACGATCTCACCGGTGCGCTCCACGCTGGCCCGGGCGGCCCCGTCGTTGTCCCCGAGGTCCTTGCTGTAGGCGTTGACGACCGGCACTCCGCCGTCGGAGGTGCTGGTGGTGATGTCGAACCTGCCGAGCGCCAGCGTGGCCAGATAGGTCGCCTGCGGCTTGTTCTGCCGCCAGTTGTAGCGGGTCCAGCCCAGCTTCGAACTGGTCGACTGGAGCGTGCCGTTGGAGATGGCCTGGGTGCCGTCCGGCACGGCCACGGACACGTCGTAGGTGGCCTTGTCGCTCGGGTGGTCGTTGCTCGGGAACCACCACCACGCGGCCTCGGGCTCGTCGGCGGCCACCGCGCCGTCCGGCGTGCGGTGCCAGGTGGAGAAGCCGTAGGCACTCTTTGTCGACGGCACTCCGCTGTAGCGGACCACGACCGTGATCGCGGTGCCCTTGGCCAGCGGGGTCTTCGGGGTGACGACCAGTTCGTGCTGGCCGGACGTCGAGAAGGACGCCTTGGCGCCGTTGACCCGCACCTCGCTCACGTCCAGCAGGAAGTCCAGGTCGAAGCTGGACAGGTCCTGGGTGGTCTTCGCCAGGATCGTCGCCGTGCCCTGCAACTCGTCCGTCTTCGGCTGGTACTGGAGCCTGAGGTCGTAGTGCGAGACGTCATAGCCGCCGTTGCCGTAGTACGGGTAGTAGGGGTCGCCGATGCCCGGTGCGCCGGGGGAGTAACTCGCGGCCGATGCCGGGATCGCCAGCAGGAGGGAGGCCGCCGCGAGCGCGCCCGGTGCGATGATTCTGCGGTGCACGTCAGCTCCAAGTCGTAGGGACTGTGCGTCCGTTCGGAGATCTGTTCGGAGCCTATTCAGTCCCTGTGACCACTGACCTGTCCATCGCCACTTCTGTCACACGATCGCCATTCAGCCGTCACGCGCACCGCAAGGCCTTCTTCTGTACGGGCGTTGACGGGAGTACCGTCCGCGCATGCCGAAACGTACGCGCTCCACGACCTGGAGAACGCTCGTCACCGCTGCCGTCGCCGCCCTGACGGCCGCCTTCCTCACCCCGGCCGCCGCCCAGGCCGCGCCGCGGGAGAGCAGACCCGTCTACTCCTACGCCGACGCCGTCCGCGAGTCCGTGTGGGTGGACACGGGCCTCGACGAGGACGGCGACGGACGGACCGACCGCGTCGCCGCCGACATCGTCCGGCCCGCCGAACCCGCCCGCCAGGGCCGCAAGGTACCCGTCATCATGGACGCCAGCCCCTACTACTCCTGCTGCGGACGCGGCAACGAGAGCCAGCGCAAGACGTACGACGCCCAGGGCCACGTCGTCCAGATGCCGCTGTTCTACGACAACTACTTCGTCCCCCGCGGCTACGCCTTCGTCGGCGTCGACCTCGCCGGCACCAACCGCTCCGACGGCTGCGTCGACGTCGGCGGCCGGTCCGACATCCTGTCGGCGAAGGCCGTGGTCGACTGGCTGAACGGCCGCGCCAGGGCCTACACCAGCCGCACGGGCGGCACCCCGGTGACGGCCGGCTGGACCAACGGCAGAACCGGCATGATCGGCAAGAGCTGGGACGGCACCATCGCCAACGGCGTCGCCGCCACCGGCGTCAAGGGCCTGCGGACGATCGTCCCGATCAGCGCCATCTCCTCCTGGTACGACTACTACTTCGCCAAGGGCGCCCCGCTCTACGACGGCGGCCCCGACGAACTGGCCGGCTACGTCGAGAGCGCCGGCGCGCAGGCCCACTGCGCGGCCGCGCAGAAGAGGCTCGCCGACGGCAGCCCGCGCAGCGGCGACTGGACCCCGCTGTGGACCGAGCGGGACTACGTCAAGGACGCGGCGAAGGTGCGCGCCAGCGTGTTCCTGGTGCACGGGATGCAGGACCTCAACGTCCGCACCAAGCACTTCGGCCAGTGGTGGGACGCCCTCGCCCGGCACGGCGTCGAGCGCAAGATCTGGCTCTCCCAGACCGGGCACGTCGACCCCTTCGACTACCGGCGCGGCGCCTGGGTCGACACCCTGCACCGCTGGTTCGACCACGAACTCCTCGGCTACGACAACGGTATCGACCGCGAGCCGATGGCCGACATCGAACGCCACCCCGACCAGTGGGTGACCTCCGCCGCCTGGCCGCCGCGCGGCACCCGCGCCGCCGTCCTGCACCCGGCCGCCGGCAGCGAGCCCGGCGTCGGCGCCCTCGGGCTGCGCCCGGGCACCGGCACCGAGAGCTTCACGGACGACCCGGCGCTGAGCGAGACCGACTGGGCCGCGCACCTCACGACGGCCACGCCCGAGAAGGCGGGCTTCCTCACGGCGCCGCTCACCCGGGACCTGCGCCTGTCCGGTTCCTCCACGGTGACGGTCACCGCGACCCCGACGACCGGCTCCGCGCATCTGTCCGCCGTGCTGGTCGACGTCGGCCCGGACACCATCCGCGACTACGCCGACAGCGCCGAGGGCATCACCACCCTCACCGAGCGCAGCTGCTGGGGCGGGAGCACGGCCGGGGACAGCGCCTGCTTCAAGGAGACCGCGGCCAGGACGGCCGCCGTCGACGACACCGTGGTCAGCCGGGGCTGGGCCGACCTCGGCCACTACGCCTGGCCCGCCCGGGGCGTCCCGCTGACACCGGGCAGGGCGTACACCATCACCCTCGACCTCGCGGCCACCGACCACGTCGTGCCCGCGGGGCACCGGCTGGCCCTGATCGTCGCCGGTACGGACAAGGACCTCATCGACCCCCCGTCCAGCCGGCCGACGCTCACCGTGGACCTGTCCCGTACGTCGGCGACGGTGCCGGTGGTGGGCGGTGCGGCGGCGTTCGCCCGGGCCACCTCGGCCGGCGGTGCACCGCCGGCGCCGGCGGTGCTGGACGGCGTCGGGCTTCCGCGTACCGTCCGGCACGTTCCGGCGGGC
>NZ_JBEXKG010000299.1:0-4756 GCF_040609555.1 Streptomyces sp. NPDC004658 | reverse complement strand
CGCGTGACGGGCACGCTGGAGGCCGAGTCGGGCTTCAACGACGCCCCGGTGGTCATCCTGGTCGTCGCCTTCTCCACCGCCGGCCCGGTCGAGCACTGGTACCTGCTGCTCGGCGAGATCCTCCTGGAGCTGGCCATCGGCGCCGCCGTCGGCCTCGCGGTGGGCTGGTTCGGCTCCTGGGGGCTCCGGCACGTCGCGCTGCCCGCCTCCGGCCTCTACCCGATCGCCGTGATGGCCATCGCCGTCACGGCGTACGCCGCAGGCGCCCTGGCGCACGGCAGCGGCTTCCTCTCCGTCTACCTGGCCTCGATGATCCTCGGCAACGCCAGGCTCCCCCACTGGCCCGCCACCCGCGGCTTCGCCGAGGGGCTCGGCTGGATCGCCCAGATCGGCATGTTCGTGGTGCTCGGCCTGCTGGTCACCCCGCACGAACTGGGCGACGACGTCGTCCCCGCGCTGGTCATCGGGCTGGTGCTGACCATGGTGGCCCGCCCGCTGAGCGTGGTGGCGAGCCTGGCGCCGTTCCGGGTGCCGCGGCCGGAGCGGATCCTGATGTCGTGGGCCGGGCTGCGCGGCGCCGTGCCCATCATCCTGGCGACCATCCCCATGGTGAACGGCGTCGCCGGCAGCCGCCGCATCTTCAACATCGTCTTCGTCCTGGTCGTCGTCTACACCCTGGTCCAGGGGCCGACCCTGCCCTGGCTGGCCCGCACGCTGCGGCTGGGCGAGAAGGGCGAGGCCGCCGACCTCGGCATCGAGTCGGCGCCCCTGGAGCGGCTCCAGGGACACCTGCTGTCCGTCACCGTCCCCGAGGGCTCCCGGATGCACGGCGTCGAGGTCAGCGAGCTGCGGCTGCCGCCCGGCGCGGCCGTCACCCTCGTGGTGCGCGAGGAGAAGTCGTTCGTGCCGCTGCCCTCGACCGTGCTGCGGCGCGGCGACGAACTGCTGGTCGTCGCCACCGACCCGGTCCGCGACGCGGCGGAACGGCGGCTGCGCGCGGTCGCCCACGGCGGCAAGCTGGCGGGCTGGCTGGGCACGGACGGCAACCGGGGCTGACGCCCGGCCCGTCTCGTGGCATTCACAGGCGCGCCCTGCGACGGTGCTCACTTTCACAGGGGCACAAGCCATGATCCCTGTAGTATGAAGGCACCCTGATCGAACCAACTCTGCCTGATGCAGAGCTGGCGCGACCGTATGGCGGCCGGAACACCCTCCGCGGAGGCACCGGTATCTACCGCAGTTCCGCGCAAGAGGACAGCTCTCGGCGCCCCCGCACGGGCGCGCTACCAGGCGGAAGAAAGGCACGGGCCGTGGAGTCCACGGTCACCACCGAGCCGGCGGAGAACCCGTCGGTGTCGCCCCGCCCCGGATACGGCCGGCTGCTGCGCACCCGCGGCGCCTGGACGTTCCTGCTCCCTGGCTTCGCCGCGCGCCAGCCGTTCGCGATGCTCACCCTCTCGATCGTGCTGCTCGTCCAGCACACCACGGGCTCGTACGGCGCCGCGGGCGCCGCCGCCGCGGCCACCGGCGTCTCCATGGCGCTGTTCGCGCCGTACAGCGGCCGTCTCGCCGACCGCTACGGCCAGCGGGCCGTGCTGGTCCCCGGCGTCCTGGTGCACGCGCTCTCCGGCCTCTCCCTGACGGCGCTCGCCCTCGCGCACGCGCCCCTGTGGGCGCTGTTCCTGGCCGCCGTCCCGACCGGCGCCTCCGTACCGCAGGTCGGCCCGATGGTGCGGGCACGCTGGGGGGTGAAGCTCCAGGGCTCACCCCTGATGACCACGGCGGCGGCGTTCGAGTCGGTCACGGACGAGCTGACCTTCGTCGTCGGGCCCCTGCTGGCGACCGCGCTGTGCACCGCGGTGACACCGGCCGCGGGCCTGGTCACGGAGGCCGGGCTGACCCTCGTCGGCGGTCTGCTGTTCGCCGCGCAGAAGAGCACGCAGCCGCCGGTGTCCCGGGACGGCGGGCACGCGCGCGTGCGGCACGCCTCCGCCCTGCGCGTCCCCGGCGTGCGCGTGCTGGCCGTCACCTTCCTCGGCATCGGCTCGGTCTTCGGCGGCATGCAGGTGTCGCTCGCGGCCTTCACCGAGTCGATCGGCGAGCCCGGCCTGAACGGCGTCCTGTACGGCGTCTTCGCCGCCGGGAACATGCTGTCCGGCATCGTCTGCGGCGCGATCGCCTGGAAGGCGGCTCCGCAGAAGCGCCTCGTGATCGGTTACACGGCGCTCGCGGTGGCGGCGTCCGCCCTGTGGACGGCGCACTCGGTGCCGCTGCTCGCCGCGCTCGGCCTGCTGGTCGGCATGTGCATCGCCCCGGCGCTGATCACCGGCTACACGCTGGTCGAGGGCCTGGTCCCGGCCGGCGCCCGGACCGAGGCCTTCACCTGGCTGACCGGCGCCGTCGCGCTCGGCCAGGCCGCCGCCGTCACCGTCGCGGGACAGCTGGAGGACCGGCTGTGGGACGGCGCCGGGTTCCTGGTGCCCATGGGCGGGACCGCGCTCGCGCTGGTGACCCTGGTGACGCTGCGGTCGCGGCTGGCCGCACGGCACGGGAACCGCACGGTCGCGCGTGGCGTCGGTCACCGCGTGCCCGTCGCGGTGGACTAGTCCCCGGGAATACGTCACTATGGACCGTCGTTAGCACTCATTGAGTGAGAGTGCCAGGAGGAAGACAGTGCCGACCTACCAGTACCAGTGCACCGAGTGCGGCGAGGGCCTTGAGGCGGTGCAGAAGTTCACCGACGACGCTCTGACCGAGTGCCCCACCTGCAAGGGCCGCCTGAAGAAGGTGTTCTCCGCGGTCGGCATCGTCTTCAAGGGCTCGGGGTTCTACCGCAACGACTCCCGCGGCTCCACGTCGAGCAGCAGCCCGGCGTCGAAGCCGGCCGGCTCGTCGTCCGACGCGAAGGCGTCCTCCTCGGCGTCCTCTTCGTCTGCTTCGTCCTCCTCGAGCTCCGGCTCCGCGAGCAGCTCCGCCGCCTGACACCTCTCGTCCGGACCCTGCCGTCGTGCGACGGCAGGGTCTTCGGCCATCCCCGGCAGCGGCTCCCCCACGCCCTCGCGGCCCGCTAGTGTGCTGGTCATGGCCAAAGCAGAGATCGGCGTCATCGGCGGTTCGGGTTTCTACTCCTTCCTGGACGACGTCACCGAGGTCCAGGTGGACACCCCCTACGGGTCGCCCAGCGACTCGCTCTTCCTCGGGGAGATCGCCGGCCGGAAGGTCGCCTTCCTGCCCCGGCACGGCCGCGGCCACCATCTGCCGCCGCACCGCATCAACTACCGCGCCAACCTGTGGGCCCTGCGCTCCGTCGGAGTACGGCAGGTGCTCGGCCCGTGCGCGGTGGGCGGCCTGCGTCCCGAGTACGGCCCCGGCACCCTGCTCGTGCCGGACCAGTTCGTGGACCGTACGAAGACCCGGACCCAGACGTACTTCGACGGGCTGCCGCTGCCCGACGGCACCGTGCCGAACGTCGTGCACGTGTCCATGGCCGACCCCTACTGCCCCACCGGGCGTGCCGCCGCGCTGAAGGCCGCCCGCGGCCGGGACTGGGAGCCGGTGGACGGCGGCACGCTGGTCGTGGTCGAGGGCCCGCGCTTCTCGACGCGCGCCGAATCGCTGTGGCACCAGTCCCAGGGCTGGTCGGTGGTGGGCATGACCGGCCATCCCGAGGCGGCGCTCGCCCGGGAGCTGGAGCTGTGCTACACCTCGCTGACCCTGGTCACCGACCTCGACGCGGGCGCCGAGACCGGTGAGGGCGTCTCGCACGAGGAGGTGCTGCGGGTCTTCGCGGCCAACGTGGACCGGCTGCGCGGTGTGCTCTTCGACGCGGTGGCGGCCCTGCCGGAGACCGGGGAGCGGGACTGCCTGTGCGTGAACGCGCTGGGCGGGATGGACCCGGGGTTCGAGCTGCCGTGACGGGGAACTGCGCGGGGCTGAGCGGGGACAGGGGGCCGGCGCCGGGCCGGGAGGCCGCCAGGTGCCGAGCCGGGAGGCCGTCAGGTCTCTGAGCCGGAGAATGGGCCGCCGGAGAATGGGCCGCGGCGCGGTGCGGCTCGTGTGGAACTCCTCGTTCGGGTGGGTGAGTTATCCACAATCCGCCGGTGATCCACCGGCCCCGGCGCGATCCGGCGCGAGGCGTCATCGTGGCACCGCAAGCCGAACTCCTCGTCGCAGGCGGTGACTCCATGCCCTCGTCCTCGCTCCCGCTGCCCTCCCCCTCACCCTCGCACTCCCCCTCGTCCTCACCCCCGTTCTCCTCCGTCCCGATCCCGGCCCCGCCCCCGCCCTCTCCCGCCCGTTCCTCGTTCCCGCCCCCGCTGCGTCCTCCGCGCCCGCTCGGTACGGAGGCTCCGCCGACCCGTGAGGTGCCCCCGTTCGATCCGGTGCGGGTGGGCGGCGGCCGGTACGGGCTGCAACGGCTCCTGCGGCATCGCGGCCGGATCGTCGCGGCCGGGCTCGCGGTGACGGCGGCGGCGCTGGTCGCCGCGGGGCCACGGACCGGAGCGGAACCCCACGGCCCGGAGCGGGCGCACGGGCATCGGGCGGCGGAGCCGGCCCGGCCGCGCCCGGTGGCCGAGGTGGTGACGGCGCCGGTGCGGATCGCCGACGCCGCCACGGTGCGCCTGCTGCACTCCGGTGACCGCGTCGACGTGATCGCCGCGGAGGACCCGTCGGCCGGGACCGGCGTCCGGGTGCTCGCGCGCGGTGTGCGCGTGGCGGAGGTGCCGCGGCCGCCGGCCGGCGCGGCCGCGAGCGG
>NZ_JBEXKG010000298.1:0-4936 GCF_040609555.1 Streptomyces sp. NPDC004658 | reverse complement strand
GGCCGCCTGGAGCGCCGGGAAGGCCAGCGAGCCGCCCCACAGCGCCACGGCGCGGGCCGGCCGGGTGTGCACCGACCGGGCCTCGTCCAGGGCGTCCCGCGCGAACGCGGACACACGCGCGCGCAGCGGCCGTACGAGCGCCGCCCCGGCTCCCGCCACGGCCAGCAGGCCGGCCGCGCCCAGCAGCAGCGGCAGCGCCGAGCCGTCCGGCAGCAGGGGACCGAGCCGCAGCGCGTCCGGGAACGCGGCCAGCAGCGCGGCCAGCAGCCCGAGCCGGCCCACGCACTCCGCCAGCAGATACAGGGCGAGCGCCGCCGAGGAACGCGCCGGCGGCACCCCGCACACGGTCATGAAGCGCAGGTTCACGGCGCCCGCGCCCAGCCCGGTCGGCAGCAGATGGTTGGCCGCGCCCGCCGCGAACTGGGTGGCCAGCAGCCGCCCCTTCGGCAGCGGCTGGAGCACCGCTCCCTGCCGGGTGACGGCGGCGGCCACCCAGGTCAGGCAGGTCGCCGCGATCGCCGCGAGCAGCCATGGCCAGGAGGCGGTCCGCAGGTGGCCGAAGCCCTCGGCGAGGACCGAGCGGTGCCGTACGGCGGCCACGGCGACGAGCACGAGCGGCACCAGGCACAGCACCTGGCGGACGGGGAGGCGCCGGGGCGGGCGCCGGCGGGGGAGGGGGACGGCAGTCACATCCGCACAGGCTCTCCGGGGCGTCCCAACAGCGGGTGAACCGCCGCGGACATTGACCTCAACGAACCTTGAGGTTCTACGGTCTCTTCCATGAGCATGGAGACCACCGCCTGGACGCAGCTGCACAGCGTGATGAACGCGCAGTCCGAGCGTCGCCCGTTCGCCCGCGCCACCCTGCGCCGCATCGCCGCCTTCGCCCGCCCGCACCGCGCCGGCATCGTCCGGTTCGTGCTGCTCGGGGTGGTGACCGCCCTGCTCGCCGTCGCGACCCCGGTACTCGCCGGCCGCGTCGTCGACGCGATCGTGGCGGGGCACGACTCCGGCACCGTGGTGCGCCTCTCCCTGCTCATCGCGCTCGTCGCGCTCGCGGAGGCGGGGCTCGGCATCCTCGGCCGCCGCCTGTCGTCGACGCTCGGGGAGGGACTCATCCTCGACCTCAGAACGGCTGTGTTCGATCATGTGCAGCGCATGCCCGTCGCGTTCTTCACACGTACGCGTACGGGCGCGCTGGTCAGCCGTCTCAACAACGACGTGATCGGCGCCCAGCGGGCCTTCGCCAACACCCTCTCCGGCGTCGTCAGCAACCTGGTCACCCTGGTGCTGACGCTCGCCGTGATGCTCACCCTGTCCTGGCAGATCACCCTGCTCGCGCTCGTCCTGCTGCCGGTGTTCGTGCTGCCCGCCCGCCGCATGGGCAGCCGGATGGCCCGCATGCAGCGCGAGGCGGCGGCGCTGAACGCGGCCATGGGCACCCGGATGACCGAACGGTTCTCCGCGCCCGGCGCCACCCTGGTCAAGCTGTTCGGACGCCCGGAGGAGGAGTCGGCGGAGTTCGCGGCGCGGGCCGCCCAGGTGAGGGACATCGGCGTCCGCACGGCCACGGCCCAGTCGGTCTTCATCACCTCCCTCACCCTGGTCTCCGCCCTCGCCCTGGCCCTCGTCTACGGCCTCGGCGGCTGGTTCGCGCTGCGCGGCACCCTGGAGCCCGGCGCGGTCGTCTCCCTCGCCCTGCTGCTGACCCGGCTGTACGCGCCGCTGACCGCGCTCGCCGGGGCCCGGGTCGAGGTGATGAGTGCGATCGTCAGCTTCGAGCGGGTCTTCGAGGTGCTCGACCTCAAGCCGCTCATCGCCGAGAAGCCGGACGCCCGCGAGGTCCCGGCCGGCCCGGTCGCCGTCGAGTTCGACGACGTCCGCTTCTCCTACCCGTCCGCCGACCAGGTCTCGCTCGCCTCCCTGGAGGAGGTCGCCGCGCTCGACACCCGCGGCGGCACCGAGGTGCTGCGCGGCATCTCCTTCCGCGCCGAACCCGGCCGGACCGTCGCCCTCGTCGGCTCCTCCGGCGCCGGCAAGTCGACCATCGCGCAGCTCCTTCCGCGCCTGTACGACGTCGACGCGGGCGCGGTCCGCATCGGCGGCGTCGACGTCCGCGACCTCACCTTCGCCTCCCTGCGGGCCACCCTCGGCATGGTCACCCAGGACGGCCACCTCTTCCACGACACCGTCCGCGCCAACCTGCTGCTGGCCCGCCCGGACGCGGCCGACGACGAGCTGTGGGACGCCCTCGGCCGGGCCCGCCTCGCCGACGTGGTCCGGTCCCTGCCCGACGGACTCGACACGGTCGTCGGCGAGCGCGGCTACCGGCTCTCCGGCGGCGAACGCCAGCGCATGACCATCGCCCGGCTGCTGCTCGCCCGCCAGCGGGTGGTCATCCTGGACGAGGCCACCGCCCACCTGGACAACACCTCCGAGGCGGCCGTCCAGGAGGCGCTCACCGAGGCCCTGGAGGGCCGCACCGCCGTGGTCATCGCCCACCGCCTGTCCACGGTCCGCGCCGCCGACCAGATCCTGGTCGTGGAGTCCGGCCGGATCGTGGAACGCGGCACGCACGAGGAACTGCTGGCGGCGCGGGGCCGGTACGCCGAGCTGTACCGCACGCAGTTCGCGGGGCGCGGCGAGCCGGCGGAGGCGACGGCGCCGGGGGCGGTCGCGCCGGGGACCGAGGCGGCGGGAGCCGTGGAGGCGGGGGCGCCGACGGTGGGGTGAGCCCCGGCCCCGCCGGTCACTCCACCGGCGTCCCCGCCGGCGTCCGCCACCGGCCCGTGGCGGGCGCCTGTGCCGAGGCGTGCGGCAGCACCGGCCGGCGCCCGACCCGGCGGACCGTCCCGCCCCGGCGCCGTCCTGTCACCCCGCACACGCCCCGGTGAGCAGCGCGTCGACGGCGTCGCGGATCTCCTCGTCCTGGACGAAGCCCCGCCAGCCGCCGGAGCCGCGCAGCCGTTCGTCGCGGTCCCCTACGCCGCGCAGCAGGCGGGCGGCCGGCCGGGCGGCGGGGCCCATGCGGGCCAGGTGCCGTACCGCAGGGAGCATGACCGGCAGGTACGTGCCCTCGGCCAGGCCCCGCACGGCCGAGGTCAGCACCGGCACCGTGTGCGCGGTGTCGCCGGTCGCCGCCCACAGGGCGTGGGCCGCCTCGACGCGGACCCAGGGCTCGCGGTCGGCGGTCAGCGCCCGGAGCCGGTCCGCCCAGGGCGCGGCGTGCGGGCCGAGGTCGGCCAGTCTGCGCAGGGTGGGGGGCGCAAGGGGCCCCGTGGCGGTGGAGCCGAGCCGGTCCAGGAACGGTCCGGGTTCGCCGGTGACCTTCCCGTACGCCCAGGCCGCGAGGTCGGCGTGCGGGCCGCCGCCGGCCGACCGGGCCGCCAGCGGTTCCCTCGCCGGGGAGGCCGCCCGGCCGATGCCCGCCAGGGCGGTCGCCGCCGGTGCCCATGTCCGGTCGTCCGCCAGGAGGACGATCAGCCGCGGCACCGCCGCCTCCGCCAGCGGACCCCAGGCGGCGACGACCTCGCAGAGCCCGCGCAGCAGTTGGGGGTCCGTCGCGGTGTCGAGCCTCTCGCGGAGCGCCGGCAGCAGCGCGTCGGCGTGGTCCGAAAGAGGCAGCAGGACCTCGTCCAGCGCCGGCAGCACCACGGTGTGCCAGTCCTCGGCGGGGAAGTACGCGGAGCCCTCCGCGAATCCGGAGCGTTCGCCGGTCAGCAGCCCGGTCAGGACCGGCACGCAGCGGGGGTCGTTCATCCGGGCCAGCGCCCACACGGCGGCCTCGGCGACGGTCTCCCGCCACCGGGTGGACCGGGCGCCGGTGTCGTCGAGCAGCGCGGCGACCTCGTCCGCGTGCGCCGCGGCGGCCGGGCCGAGACAGGCGAGCAGTTCGGCCGCCCGGTACCGGACCTCGGGGGAGGGGTCGTCCAGCCGCGCGGCGACGGCCGGCAGCAAGGCGGCGGCCGGGGAGCGCCAGCGGGCCAGGTGCGCGCCGGCCTGGGCCAGGGCGCCGGTCCGCTGCTCGTCGTCGGGGTGGTCCGCGAGCAGGCCGAGGGCGAAGTCGGGGGCCGGTCCGGCGATGAGCCCCGCGGTCCAGTGGTGGACGCCCTGGACCCCGGTCTCCACCGTGCCGCTGTGGCGCCAGAGCGCGACGCCGGGCTCCCGGACCGCGTGCAGCAGCAGGTCCAGCCGGCGCGCGGGCAGCCCCGGGTCGGCCGGTGCGAGGGCGTGCACCGCGGCCAGCCGGAGCTGGGCCTCGGGGGCGTCGAGCAGGTCGCGCAGGAGCCGTCGGGTCTCCTCGGCGCGCGCTCCGGCCGGTTCGCGCAGGACCGCCCGGCCGAGGGCGAGGACGAGGTCCAGGCGGGTCACCGGGTCGTCCTCCGTGCGCCAGCGCCGCAGCAGCGCGGGCAGGGTCGCCGCACCGGGGCTGGTGCAGGACCCCATCACGTCGGCGGCGGCACGCCGGATCACGGGGTCGGGATCGTCCAGCAGCGCGCGTACGGCCGGGAGCGCCGCCTGCCACGCCGGCGGCCAGCCGGGGTCCACGAACCGGTCGGCGACCCGCCCGGCCTCGTGCGCCAGCATGGCCACCAGTTCCAGCAGGCCGCGCCGGACCGGCACGTCCGGCCGGGCGGCCAGGCGGAGCAGGAACGGCAGTGCGGCCGGGGCGGCCGGGCAGATCCAGCCGCCCTGGTGGAAGAGCAGGTTGAGCAGGTCGGACGAGGCGTCCTCGGCGTCGTCCGGGTCCGGCCCGGCACACCGCCGCAACAGTTCCGGCACGTCCGTGGCGGGCCCGTAGTTGTGCTCCAGCGCCGCCCAGTCCACGGCGTCCGGCGTCACCCAGGGGCTGGGCATCGACCCCGACCCGCTCACCGGCGGGGCACCCTCCGACGTGACCTACATCGTCTTCCGGAACTCCCGGATCACCCCGATC
>NZ_JBEXKG010000297.1:0-4943 GCF_040609555.1 Streptomyces sp. NPDC004658 | reverse complement strand
CGGCGCCCACGATCAGCGTGCGCAGCCCGCGGGCGGTGCCCCGCGCGGGGTCCGGCAGGGTGGCGAGGGCGGCGGGCGGGATGAGGGCGTGGGTGACGCGGTGCTCGTCCAGGACCGCGGCGAGTTCGTCGCCGAGCCAGGGGCCGTGCGGCGGTACGACGAGGGTGGCGCCGGTCAGGACGGAGGCGCACAGCTCCAGCACGGAGGCGTCGAAGCTCGGCGAGGAGAACTGCAGCACGCGGTCGCCGGGGCCCACCGCGTACCGTTCGGCGGCGGCGGCGGTGAAGCCGCCGATGCCGCGGTGGGTGACGGTCACGCCCTTGGGGGTGCCGGTGGAGCCGGAGGTGTAGATGACGTAGGCGGCGTGGTCGGCGTCGGCACGCGCCGTTGCGTCCGCCTCGTGTCCTGGGCTGTCGCCGAGGTCCAGCACCTCGCGGACCCGGCGCGGATCGTCGAGGGTGACGGCGGGCGCGGCGTCGGCGAGCATCAGCGCGCGGCGCTCGGCGGGATAGGCCGGGTCCACGGGCAGGAAGGCGGCACCGGCCCGGGCGACGGCCAGCTCGGCCGCGATCAGCTCCATGGAGCGGGGCAGGACCAGGGCGACAATCCGGTCGGGCCCGGCTCCCCGCCGGGCCAGATGTCCGGCCAACCGGTCGGCGCGGGCGGCCAGTTCGCGGTAGCTCCAGGTCCGCCGGCCGTCGGTGAGGGCCGGTGCGTCGGGGGTGCGGGCCACCCACGCGGAGAACAGCTCGCCGAGCGTCGGATGCACCGGAGCCGCCGCGCTCTCCGGCGCGCCGGCGGCGGGGCCGGCCTGTGGCGGCAGGGAGGACGCCGGTGCGGGCTTGTCGTGCGGGTCCGTCATGGGTGAAGTCCTTTGGAGAGCGGGACGATGCGGCGCGCTGGCACACGGGGGGTGCGCGAGGTGGTGCGGTTGCGGGGATGCGGGGAGGCCGTTCGGGAGCCCTCCCCGTGGGCGGCGAGCGGAGGGCGCGACCGGGGACGGCACCTGGCGGGTCGCCGCCTGTTCCGGGCGGCCGGCCCCCTCACGGCGCCGAGGCAACCCGCGCCGATGGCGGAGCGACTCGGCCGGTGACCGCGGGCCCCCGGCCAGGAGTGACCGCGCCCCGGCACCACCGTCGCCGGAAACGGCGCGAGCGCCGGTGGCTACGGCAGCGGTGCCGGCCGGAGCCGGGACCGTTCCGGAACGGGACTCGGCACCGCGGCCCAGGGCCCGGGCGGGCCGGTACCGGCGCGGTGCGCGAAGGCCTCGCACCACCGCCGGGAACCGGGCACCACCCTGCGGAGCCCGGCCGGCCGATGGTCAGTCGGGCTCGGTACGGCGGGCGGTGCGGCCGGAGATCTGCACCCGGTCGAGCCTTCCGGTGGCCGGATCGCGGTGGAAGCGGCCCCCGGGTTCCCGGCGCCCGGTGCCCGGGTCGAGCAGATCGCAGGAGAGGTCGGCGTAGCAGACCAGCGGCAGGGGCAGGTCGCCGTCCACCGAGAGGGCCGGCGAGCCGTCCGGTCCGGGCGCGATGCGATAGGTCGTGGTGCCGTTGCGGTAGGTGCCCACGCACTCGGGCAGGGCGACGGGGCGCCCCCGGTCCGCGGTCGGCACGCCGGCGGGCACCCGTGTGCCGGTCAGCCGGCCCAGTTCCCCGGCGAGGTCGTGCCAGAGCGCGGTGGCGCCACCGGCGTTGCCCGTGAAGGCGACCACCACCCCGCTCTCCGGGTCGGCCCGCAGATGGCAGGACGTGCCCTGGGCGTTGCCGTCGTGCCCGCACCACACGCGGGCGTCCCGCTCGTACAGGGCGAGTCCGGCGCCCCAGCCGTCGGCCAGCGTGCCGGGCCGGGCGGCGGTCTCGGGGCGCCGCATCTCCTTGGCGACGGCGGGTGGCAGCAGGTCCGAGCGGCCGGTCAGCGCGTTGCCGAACGCGGCGAGGTCCCGGGCGCTCGCGAGCAGCGCCCCGGCCGGCGCCTCCAGCGGCGCCAGGTTCTGCCGGGCCGGACGGGTCTGGCCGGTCGCGGAGTTGACGGCGTGTCCGGCGGCCACGGGACGACGGGGCGCGGGGTCACCGATGAACGCGGGTGCGATGCCGAGGGGTTCCAGCAGCAGCGCCCGGACCGCCTCGTGCCACGACATGCCGGTGACCGTCTCCACCAGCCGTCCGGCGGCGACGTAGCCGGCGTTGGAGTAGGAGAAGTCGGTCCCCGGCGGGAACAGCGCGTCGCGGGGGGTGCACACGGCGGCGAGATAGCGGGGGGCGGTGGTCGTGGCGGCGGTGTCCGAGTCCGGTCCGGTGGGCAACCCGGCGGTGTGGCTGAGCAGCTGACCGATCGTCACCTCGGGGACGGCTGTCAGTTCCGGGAGGTGTGCGGCGGCGGGTTCGTCCAGGTCCAGGTCGCCGTCGTCGGCCAGGAGCATGACGAGCGCGGCGGTGAAGGGCTTGGTGAGCGAGCCCAGCGGGACCGCCGTGTCCTCGGTGAACGGACTGCCGGTCGTGGCGTCGGCCGTACCGGTGTGCACGGCGATGACGTCCGTGCCGGTGTCCAGGACCAGTTGGGCGCCGGGCACCCGGTGGGTCCGGGCGAGGGTGTCGAGACGGTCCTGTATCTCCCGGCGTAACGGGGACGGCGTCCGGGAGGCGGCCGGAGCGATGGGGATGGTGTACGGCATGAGAAGGGGACTCCCGTTGGATGGGTCTCATGTGCGGGTGTTCCGGTCCGGCCCACTCTGAGCGGTGTGGGGGCCGGCCGGTGCGCTGCGCGCGCTCGGGCTACGGTCTGCGGACCTCGACGGGCAGCTGTCGTACGCCGATGATCACGGCCGGATTCTGGTAGGTGACGTCCTCGTAGGAGGGGATCACCAGCCTGCGGAATCGTTCATGCAGCATCCGCAGGGCGATCCGCGCCTCCAGCCGGGCCAGGGGCGCGCCGAAACAGAAGTGAATGCCGTGCCCGAAGGTCAGATGCGGGTTGGGGTGCCGGGTCACGTCGAAGACGTCGGACGCCGCGAAGCGGGCGGGGTCCCGGTTGGCGGCACCCAGATGTGCCATGAGCAGGGTGTCGGCCGGAATCTCACGGCCGCCGAGGACCACGGGCCGGGTGACCCGGCGGCCCAGCTCCGGGAACGGGGGGAGCCAGCGCAGCACCTCCTCGACGGCGGCCGGGATCCGCGCGGGGTCGGCCCGCAGCGCGGCGTCCGTGCCGGGGTGCCGGTCGAAGGTGACGACGGCGTTGCCCAGCAGCGCGGTGGTGGTGATGTGCCCGGCGACCAGCAGCAGGGCGACGAATCCGACCATCTCCTGGTCGGCGAGGCGGACGCCGTCCACCTCCGCGGCGATGAGTCTGCTCGTGAGGTCGTCACCGGGGTCGGCGCGGCGGGCGCGGATGTGGTCGAGCATGTAGCCGTTCATCTCGCGCACCGTGGGCGCGATGGCCTCCAGTGCCCGTTCCAGGTCGGCCATGTCGGGCGCCTCGCCGAGCTGGTCGCCGCCGAACAGGACGCTCGCCCACTCCTGGAAGAGCCGGTGTTCCTCCGCGGGGATGCCCAGCAGTTCGGCGATGACGATGATCGGCAGCGGATAGGCCAGTGCGTCGACCAGGTCGAACCGGTCGCGGTCGGCGACGGCGTCCAGCAGCCGGGCGCAGACGGCCTCGATGCGGGGGCCGAGCCCCTGGACCACCCGGGGGGTGAAGGCCTGGCTCACCAGGGTGCGCAGTTTGCGGTGCTCCGGCGGGTCCATGCCGACGAAGTTGCCCTGCCGGAAGGTCTCGAAGTCGGACTGGGTGGGCGCGAGGGCGGACATGTCCGAGGAGTACGTCGCCGGGTCGGCGAGCACGGTGGCGACGGTCTCGTGGTCCAGCACCTGCCAGACGCCCTGTTTCTCGTCGTACCGCACCGGCCCGGACTCGCGTAAGTCACGCCAGCGGTCGGGTAACTCCTCCAGGAGGAGCCGTTCGTCCGTCGGTTGCTTGCTGATCACCTTGTCTCCTTGCTGGCGCGTGCGGGCATGGAGGAGTCATGCGGGCGGGGAGGGCCGTGGGCCGGCACCGGCCGGGCGGGCGGCCGGGCGGGTTCCGGGCACGGCTGCGCCCCCGCTGCCGGGACATCCGGACGGGAAGAGCGTGTGACCCCCGTGTCCTCCTCGGACGCGGCGGCGTCGGCCGCCGCTCGGACTGGCGTCCGGGTGGGCCGGAGACCTTCCGCACCTGCGCCGGGGGCCCGGCCCGTGCGGTGGGATCTCAGCCCGTGCGATCAGGCCCCGGCACAGGCGAGGCGGTCTCCACGGGTGCCGAGCGGCCCGCGCCCCCGCGGCGCGGCCTCACCCCGTGCGGTGCGGGACGTGGCCGCCGAGCGGCCTGCCGCGGCCCTGGAGCGAGCCCTGTCGCGCGGCGCGCAACCCCACATGACCATCCCCCTCGGCGATATCCCGCGCACTGCTCACGCGGGACCCTCGCGGCTCGTGCGGTGTGAGAATACGCAGTCGTAGAGCGTACCGCCCCACGATTGGCATGATGCGTACCCCGAGACACCTTCGTTTCGATGGAACTCGGCCACAGTCTTCACGGCGAGTCACGCACAAGCAACCCCCTGAAGTTGAACGGAGAGTACTCTGGCGGTGCTTTTGCGTCACTGTCCGGCCACTCGCCCGGGCTGCGCGCGCACGAGCCCCCCGGCCGGAGCGTCGCCCCCGCGTGTGCCCCGGCGTCTGCGCCGCAAACCGACCACGCGGGAAAAATCCCGCCGCCCGTCGGCCGGCGACGGTTCGCCGCCCCTTCCGTCCACCGTCCGGCGACCGCGTCGGCGCGCCGGTCCGCGGTGTGGCCGGACTGCGCCTGATCTGGGGTGATGATTCGGCCAGCGAGCGTTCCCGGCGCGCCGGCCGGCGTCGCGACGACACGCGCGGCGCACCGCTCGGGCCCCTCGCCGCCACGCCGGACCG
>NZ_JBEXKG010000296.1:0-4951 GCF_040609555.1 Streptomyces sp. NPDC004658 | reverse complement strand
GAGCGCCGGGCCCGTCGCCCAGGCGGTGGCCGAGCCGCCCGACCGCGGGATCCGCCAGACGGTGCCGCGCGCCGAGTCGGCGACGTAGAGCACGCCCCGCTGCTCGTCGAGGGCAAGACCGTTGGGCAGCCCGTCGGCCGGCAGCGCGGCGATCTGCTCCGGTGCGCCGCCGGGGGAGAGGCGCCAGACGCCGGTCGCACGGGTGCCGGTGGCGTAGTTGACGTACAGCGTCCCGTCGTGGGCGCGGGCGATGCCGGTGACGACGGCGCTGTGCACGAGGGGCGTGGCGGCGTGCGCGACGGCGGGCAGGGTGGCACGGGTCCGGATGCGGCCGTCGGCGGTGACATGGGCGATCTGCCGGGCGGACGCGAAGGTCAGGTCGGCGGAGCCGTCGCGGTCGAGCGCGATGTTCTCGGGCGTCTGCCCGGCGGCCAGGTCGAGGTGGGCGAGGACGCGGGCGTCGGTGACGAGCGGTTCCTGGCCGGTGGCGGGCGCGGCGGCGGCGAGGCCGAGCGCCAGCGCGGCCGTGGCGGCGCCGGTCAGGCGGGGGAGTCGGGGCATGTGACCTCTTCTCGGTCGGCGCGCGGGGCGCCGGCGTGCGGGGTCACACCAACATGACGGGGGACGGACCACCCGTGGCGGGAGCCGGGGCCGCGGGATCGCCCGCGCGGACCACCGGCACGCGCCGTACGAGGCACGACCGGGTGGGGCACGGCTCGACCGCGCGGCTGCCGTCAGTCCCAGAGCGGATAGGTCATGACCTGCTGGAAGCCCTCCGGACGGCCCTCCTGGTACGTGAGGCTCATCCGGCCGTAGCGCTGCATGCCGGGGTGCTTCTTCCAGGGCTTGGGCTGGTCGAGCCGGACGGTCACCGGGTAGGCGTGGAAGGAGCCGGCCGCGCAGTACGGCTTGCAGTCGTTGACCATGTTCATGCCTACGGCGGTCGCCCCCTCCGGACTCCACTCGGTCCAGTGGAGTCCGGTGAGACGGCTGTTCCCGTCGCCGCAGGCCAGGATGAAGTCGCCGGGCCGGACGGTGCGGTTCCACAGGCAGTCGACCAGGACGGGCTGCGACGTACCGGTGTGCGACGGGGAGGTGCCCGCGCGGGTCTGCGTCGTGGCGGTGACCGGCGGACTGGCCGTCGCCGTGGTCATGGCCGCGGTGAGCAGCGCTCCCGCCGCGAGGACGACCGCTGTTCCCGTCACTGATCCGCGCATGGTCGCTCCCACCCGTCGTGCTGTGTCCGACCGCGTGCACCCGACGCTACGACCGTCCCGCCGTTTGCACCAGTCGCGCAGGTCGGGCGGTTGTCAGCCGTGCGAGACGGTCAGCCCGTAGAAGGCGACGCGGGCACCGTTGGTGGTGCTGTCCGAGGAGGACTGGTTGTAGGAACCGGCCTTGAAGTACTGCTTGTACGGCTTGAAGGAGGACGGGATGGCGTAGTGCGTGGTCGTGCCGTTCACGGTCAGGTCGACGGTGTTCCCGCCGGAGACGGCGATGGTGTAGCTCCAGGTCTTGCCGAGGGAGACGTGCCCGACGGGGTGCTCGGTCTGGCCGCCGGCGGGTGAGTCCTCGGTGCCGAGGACGATGTCCCCGTTGGCGTGGTAGTACAGCTCGACCAGCGGCTTGGTGGAGGAACCGCCGGAGCCGAGGTGGATCTGGCCGACGCAGACGTTCTTGGTCACCGACACCACGCGCAGGGTCGCGCTCATCCGGTGGCTGCCGGCGAGCGCCCAGTCGGCGGCGGAGCCGTCGCGGTTCATCTCGCGCAGCTCGGAGCGGGCGTACCGGGAGTTCGGCGTGGTGACGCCCTTCTCGGGCGCCCAGAAGGTCATGGCGCCGTCGCGGGTGTCGGTGTAGAAGTACGCGTCCTGGTAGCCGTTCGCGCCCTGGAGGCGGGACGACGGGATGGTGGTGGGCTTGCCGGGTGAGCCGACGGGCTCCTGGAGCTGCCACACGGACAGGTCGAAGTTGCCGCCGGGGGCGACGCGCGGGTCGGCCGCGTCCGCGCCGCCGGTGCCGAGTGCGGTGACGGCGAGGGCGAGGACGGCGGTGGCCGTGGCCGCGGGAATCCGGGATCGGGTCATGTGGGGGGTCCCTTCGTCGGGCCGGATGCGGACCGGGTGGAACCAAGAACCCGTTCAGCATGGTGAACGCTGGACGCATCCTTGGCCGCCGGTGCCCCGAGAAGGTAGAGGTCTGAACCAGACGCGTCAAGAGTCGGGGCAGCGTCAGCAGGCGCCCTCGTCCTGCCACGGCCCCCACTGCGAGGCGCCGGGCACCTCGTTCTGGGTCCACCACTTGGCCTTCCAGTTGTGCTTGCCGTACGACACCTCGTTGCCGGACGTGTAGACCGCCGTCGGGCTCCAGGCGGGCTTGCAGGAGCCCGGCGTCGGCGTCGGCGTCGGAGTGGGTGTGGGGGTCGTCTCCGGCGGGGTGGCCCCGGCGAACTTCACCGAGTACGCCGCGAAGTCCCAGGAGTTCTGGGCCACGCTGGAGCAGGTGCCGGACGTCCGGCCGCCGTTGTCGGCCGGCGTGCACGGGCGGTCGCGGTTCAGGGACCAGAACGTGAACCGGTCCATGTGGTGGCTCGTGGCGTAGTCGAGCACGGTCTGGAAGTCGGCCTGCGTGAAGTACTCGCCGGTGTCGCTGCGGCCGTTCATGCCCGAGAAGCCCTCGTGGGTGTAGGCGGTCGCCTGGTCCCAGCCGAACGTGGACTGGAGGATGGTGTTGAAGTTGGTGAGCGCGGAGGTCTGGCTCGCCGCGCCGTTGAAGCCGCCGTCGAACGGCATGATGGAGAAGTTGTTCGGGGTGAAGCCCTGCGACTTGGCCTCCAGCAGCATCTGCTTGCCGAACCAGCCGGTGCCGTCCGCCGTGCCGGCCGTGGTCACGGACACGTACAGCCCCGGGTTGTTCTGCTGGAGGATCCGGGCGGCGCCGATCTCGTTGCGGATGGCCGCGCTGTTCTCGTACTCCGGCTCCTCCAGGTCGAAGTCGATGGCGTGCAGCCCGTACTTGGTGATGACCTGCTGGTAGGCCGCCGCCGTGGACGCCGGGTCGGCGCAGGCCTGGCCGAGCTTGGTGCCGCCGTAGCCGCCGATGGAGACCGAGACGTCGCCGCCCTTCGCCCGGATGGTGTCGATCGCCGACTGGACGGCGGTGTCCGAGGCGACCGGCGCCGTCCCGCCCCACGTCGGCGTGCAGCCACCGCCGTCGGGGGCGAGGACGAACGCCAGCTGGAACGCCTTCAGGCCGGTGGCGTCCATGATGGCGGCCGGGTCCGGCGGGTCGTTGTCCAGCGGCATCAGATAGGGGGCGGCGGCGTACCAGCGGTTGTTCAGCGCGGTGGTCGCGCCGGAGGCGTTGCCCGCGACCAGCGCGGTGCTGCCGGCGGCGGCGAGGGCGACGGCCGCCGCGGCGCCCAGACATGCCCGAAGACGTCTCACGTGTGCCTCCAGAGGGTGGGGACCCCGGAACGGGGAGCCCCACCCTCTGGGAGCTGTTGCGGTCACGTCAATAAGTTGGACTAGACCAACTCGGACCTTGGACTAGACCATACAATTCCTTTACCTGTCACCGACCGCGCCCCCTCACCAGGAGCCCTTCGGCACCGCTCGGCACCCGTGGCCCCTGACCGTGCTGGTGCCGACGTCGTCGATCCGGTCGCAGCGCCAGTCGTTCCGGCCGGCCCGGTCCTCGATGTACACGCCGCCGCCTTCGGTGATCTCGGCGACCTTGGCGCACCCCTCGCCCACGAGCGTGGCGGAGTCCTGGTCCTCGGCGGTGCCGGCGCAGTCGTAGTAGTAGGGCGGCACCGCGAGCGGCGCGGGCGCGGCGGCGGCCGGGGCCAGGAGCGTCCCGCCGCCTGCCGTCAGCAGGCCGAGGCACAGGGTCATCGCGGTACGGCGGCGCGGCGGGCGAGCGCGCATGAGGGGTCCCTTCGGGCGGTTCGGGCGGCCGGCCGGGCGAGCGGGCGGGCGGTGCCGATCCGGGCCCGGCCTCACGCGCGGAGCGTTCCACCGGGCCGGCCACTGCGAAGCACCGCTCACCCGAACGAGGACGGCGAGTGGTCCCGCCGGCCCCCGTGGTCACCCGGTGTGCCGAAGACCGTCACAAGAGGCCCGTGGCCCGCCCGATGACGGCCCGTCACAGGGAAGGGCTCGCGATGCGGAGCGGCGCCGCCGGGGCCGGTGCCGCGGCGGCGGACTCGCCGGTGGCGTCCGTCCACCAGTCCGCGCCGTCCTCGACGTAGCGCAGCAGCACGCCCTCGCGGATCGCCCAGGGGCAGACGACCGCCCGGGGCAGTCCCATCAGCTTCAGCGCCGTGTGCCCGACGACCGCTCCGGCCAGGCTCTGGGCGGCGCGCGGGGCGGAGATCCCGGGCAGCTGGGCGCGTTCGGCGGCGGGCACCGCGGCGAGGGCGTGCACCGCCGCGCGCAGGTCCCGGCAGGCCAGCTCCCGGTCGACGAACGGGCCGAACCGTCCCGGCGCGGCCCCGCACAGGCGGGCCAGCTGCTGGAAGGTACGGGACGTGACGGCGGCGGTGCGGGGACGCTCCCAGCGGATCCGCGAGGCCACGTCCCGCAGTTCATGGCGGATGCGCCGGCGCAGCTCCTTCAACTCGCCAGGCGCGGGCGGATCCTGGAGGCCCAGGTACTCCTGGGTCAGCCGGTTCGCGCCGAGCGGCAGGGACGCGGCGAAGTCGGGCAGCCGGCCCCGGCCGAAGGCCACCTCCAGCGAGCCGCCGCCGATGTCGAGCAGCGCCAGGGGACCCGCCTTCCAGCCCAGCCAGCGGCGCGCGGCCAGGAAGGTCAGCTCGGCCTCCGTCTCGCCGGGCAGGGTGCACATGCGGACACCGGTGCCGGACGCCACCCGTTGCAGCACCTCATGGCGGTTGGGGGCGCTGCGCACGACGGCGGTCGCGAAGGCCAGCGGGCCCGCCGCGTGCCAC
>NZ_JBEXKG010000295.1:0-5018 GCF_040609555.1 Streptomyces sp. NPDC004658 | reverse complement strand
GCGCGTCCCCGTCGGCCGCTCTCCACACGGCCCTGTCCCCGCGGAGCCGCGCACGAGCGGCGGCCCTGTCCGCGCCGCCGCTGCTCGACGCGCACGGCTGAACCCGTCGCCCCGGACCGAGGGCGGCCACGCGGCACACGGAAGCACCGTGCGTCACGGCCGCCGAGTCCGCCCCCGCCCCACCGCCCTGCCGCGTGCCACGGCCGCAACCGGCCACACAAGGGAGCCCCTGAGTGAAACTTCCCCTGCCCACCCGTGCCTTCGACCTCCCCGACCGCCTCGCCGCGAAGGCCGACCCGGCGCTGATCGCCGACGACGAGCGGCACTTCGCCGCCATCGCGGAGCGCCTGGAGGAATCGATCGCCGACCTCACCGACCGTCTCGACGCCGAGCGCAGGGCGCCGGGCGGCAAGGGCCGGCAGGCGATGGACCGGGACGCCGAGATCCACCGGTTGACCGGCCGGCTGCGCGCGCTGCGCCGCTACGGACTGGACCTGTGCCTCGGACGCATGGTCGGCGCGGACGGCCAGGAGCCCGTCTACGTCGGCCGGCTCGGGCTCACCGACAGCGCGGGCCGCCGGCTGCTGGTCGACTGGCGCACCCCCGCGGCCGAGCCGTTCTTCGGGGCCACCCACGCCCACCCGATGGGTCTGGTGAGCCGCCGCAGGTACCGCTGGACCGACGGCCGGATCACCGACTACTGGGACGAGGTGTTCACCCCCGACGGACTGGTCGGGCATGCCGCGCTGGACGACCAGTCCGCGTTCATCGCCAGTCTCGGCGGCAGCAGGTCGCCGCGGATGCGGGACGTGCTCGGCACCATCCAGGCCGATCAGGACGCCGTCATCCGGGCGGGTTCGCGCGGCGCTCTCGTCGTGGACGGCGGCCCGGGCACGGGGAAGACCGTCGTCGCCCTGCACCGCTCCGCCTACCTCCTGCACTCCGACCCCCGGCTGGGTCACCGCCGGGGCGGCGTCCTGTTCGTCGGTCCGCACCGGCCGTACCTGGCGTACGTCGCCGACGTCCTGCCCAGCCTGGGCGAGGAGGGAGTGCAGACCTGCACCCTGCGGGACCTGGTCGCCGAGGGCGCCGCAGCCGTGCCCGAGGCCGATCCGGAGGTGGCCAGGCTGAAGTCGTCCGCGGACATGGTGAAGGCGATCGAGAAGGCCGTCAGGTTCTACGAGGAGCCGCCCGCCGAGGGGATGACGGTCACCACGCACTGGTCCGACATCCGGCTGACCGCCGACGACTGGGCCGCGGCGTTCGACGCGGCGGAACCCGGTACCCCGCACAACGAGGCGCGCGAGCAGGTGTGGGAGGAACTGCTCACCCTCCTCGTGGACAAGCACGACAAGCACGACAAGCACGACGGGGACGCCTCACCCGAACTGCTGCGCAGGTCGCTGCTGCGGAACCGGGAGCTGCTGACGGCCTTCGGCCGCGCCTGGCCGCTGCTGGAGGCGGCCGACCTCGTTGGAGACCTGTGGTCGGTACCGGCCTATCTGCGGATGTGCGCCCCGTGGCTCAGCCGCGACGAGGTACGGCTGTTGCAGCGCGCGCAGGCCCAGGCCTGGACGGTGTCCGACCTGCCGTTGCTCGACGCGGCGCGGCAGCGGCTCGGCGACCCGGAGACGGCCCGGCGAAAGCGCCGGCAGGCCGCCGCCGTCGCCGCCGAACGCGAGCGCATGGACAGGGTCGTCGACACCCTTCTGGACGCCCACACCTACGACGACGGCGAAGGTGTGCTGGTCATGCTGCACGGGCAGGACATGCGCAACTCCCTGGTCGACGACAGTGCCCTGCCCACCGCCGATCCCGATCTGCTCGCCGGGCCGTTCGCGCACGTCGTCGTGGACGAGGCGCAGGAACTGACCGACGCGGAGTGGCAGATGCTGCTGTTGCGGTGCCCGTCCCGGAGCTTCACCATCGTCGGGGACCGCGCCCAGGCCCGGCACGGGTTCACGGAGTCGTGGCAGGAGCGCCTCACCCGGGTGGGGTTCGACCGGATCCGTACGGCGTCCCTGACCGTCAACTACCGGACACCGAAGGAGATCATGGCGGAGGCCGAGCCGGTCATCCGGGCGGTCCTGCCGGACGCCAACGTGCCGACGTCCATCCGCAGCGACGGCGTCCCCGTCGTCCACGGCTCGGTCGCGCAGCTGGGGGCGATCCTCGACACCTGGCTGGCCGCGCACGCCGACGGGATCGCCTGTGTCATCGGCGATCCCGCGTTCCGGCCGACCGCCCGCGTCCGCTCCCTGACGCCCGAGCTGTCGAAGGGACTCGAGTTCGACCTGGTCGTCCTCGTCGACCCGGAGCGGTTCGGCGAGGGCGTCCGAGGAGCGGTCGACCACTACGTCGCCATGACGCGGGCGACCCGGCGACTGGTCGTCCTCACGAGTCCCTGACCCGGGACCCGTGGGCGCGCCTCAGTTGGGGCAGGTGGGTACGCCGTCCAGCCAGGCCGGGCCCTGGATGTAGATGTTGGTCACCCAGGCCCGGTAGTCGGGGAGGTAGGACCAGGCGTCGTTGGTGTAGCCCTCTGCGGTGACGGGTTCGGCGTGCTTCTGGCAGGCGACGCGGACGGTCGTCGGGCCGGGGAAGGCGTAGACGCGGGCGGCGCGGACGGAGGGCTGGGCCTTGGTCCAGACGCCGGTGCCCCAGGTGCGGAAGACGGGGCCCTCGACGGTGCCGGTCTCGACGCGGACGGCACCGAAGTAGTCGCCGCCGAGGCGGACGTCACTGACCATCAGCTTGGTGCCGGACTGCCGGGCCTCCACCATCTTCCCGGCGCCGAGGTAGAGGGCGATGTGGTGCAGGTCCGCGGAGGTTCCGTAGGCGAGCAGGTCACCGGGGCGCAGCGGGGCGAGCCCGTCGGCCGCGGTGAACCGGGCGGCGGTGCGGTGGGTGTAGTACTGGGCGCTCGCGTCGCCGTTGAGGATGTCGGCGCCGGCGGCCTGGGCGTAGGCGTAGCGGACCAGTCCGGAGCAGTCGAAGCCGAGGCGTTCGGGGTCGTGTTCGCTGGCCGGGTCGGTCGGGTCCTTCCGGCCGTAGGTGGGGCCGGGCTGGGTGCCGTGGCCGCCGCCCCAGGTGTACCAGACGCCGGCCGCGACCTGTGCGCAGGCGGTGTCGACGGCCCGTTCGGCCGCGGCCGAGGCGCCCGGGGCGAGGACGCCGCAGCCGCTGTCCGCCGGCCCGGCCGGCCGGTCGGCGGCGCTCGCCGACGCGGTGAGGAGAAGTGTGGTCAGCAGGGCGATGAGTGTGCCGATGGCGCCGGTTCGCCGCAGCATACCGGGACCCCCGTTTCCTGGTCTGGTCGTGAGAGGTGGTGCGGTGCACAGCCTTCCCGGCGCGCGGTGGGCCCGTCGAGGATGCCGCGTGGGCCTCCTGCGGCGGGCAACGGGAAACGCCCGGGAAACCCCTGGGGCGCCGGGGAGTTGGTCAGTGTTCGGGGCAGGCGGGGGCGGCGGGCGCGGACTCGCCGGGGAGCAGGGCGCGGCGGGTCGCCGGGTCCGTCGCCCGGTCCAGGCGGCAGATCTCGGCCAGCCGGGCCCCGATGTCCAGGTCCCACAGCCGTACCGTGCCGTCGGTGCCGCTGCTCGCCACCTTCCGCCCGTCGGGGGCGAAGGCCAGTCCGCCGACGGCGTCGGTGTGGCCGGTGAGCGTGGCCCACAGCCGTCGTCCCGGCACGTCCCACAGCCGTACCGTGCGGTCGGTGCCGCTGCTGGCGAGCAGCCGGCCGTCCGGTGAGAACGCCAGGCCGCGCACCGAGCCGGTGTGGCCCGTCAGGGAGCCGAGGAGCCGGTGCCGGGCCACGTCCCACAGCCGGACGGTGCCGTCGTTGCCGGAGCTGGCCAGGGTGCGGCCGTCGGGGCTGAAGGCGACACCGCGGACGGCGCCGGTGTGGCCGGTCAGGGTGGCCAGCGGGCGGTGGGTGCGCACGTCCCACAGACGGACCGTCAGGTCGTCGCCGGCGCTGGCCAGGGTGCGGCCGTCGGGGCTGAAGGCGACGTCGTTGACGTAGTCGGTGTGGCCGGTGAGGACGGCGGGCCGGTGGTGGCCGGAGACGTCCTGGAGGCGCAGGGTGCGGTCGGCGCCCGCGGAGGCGAGGGTACGGCCGTCGGGTGCGAACGCCACCGCGAACACCGCTCCGCGGTGCCGGGCGGGCAGGGTGCGCGGGCGGCGGGCGGCCAGGTCCCACAGCGTCACCGTGCCGGCGGATCCGGCGGAGGCGAGGGTGGTGCCGTCCGGGGCGAACGCCACGGTGGTGACGCTGCCGTGGCGCTCCGTCAGGGTCGTGGGGGTGCCGCGGCGCCGGGCCGGGTCCCACAGCCGTACGGTGTGGTCGGCGTCCGCGGTGGCCAGCAGCCGTCCGTCGGGGCGGTAGGCGACGGCGGAGACCTCCGTGAACGGGCGTGCGGCCAGGATGCGGCGGCGCAGGTCCCACAGGACCACGGACTGGTCGAACCCGCCGGTGGCGAGCAGAGTGCCGGTGGCGTCGACCGCCACGGACATCACGTAGTCGGTGTGCCCGGTGAGAGTGGTGACGAGCCGGCCGGCGCGGACGTCCCAGAGCCTGGTCGTGCCGTCCCCGCTCGCACTGATCACGGTGGTGCCGTCGGGCGTGTACGCGACGGCGTTGACGTCGTCGCTGTGGCCGGTGAGCGTCGCCGCGGCCCGGCGGCGGCCGACGTCCCACAGCCGCACCGTGCGGTCCACTCCCCCGCTCGCCAGGCCGTGGCCGTCGGGTGCGAACGCCAGGCCGAGCACGCCGCCGGTGTGACCGCGCAGGACGGCCACCGGCTCGGCCCGGCCGGCGTCCCACAGCCGTACGGTCCCGTCCTCACCGGCCGAGGCGAGGGTCCTGCCGTCCGGGGCGAAGGCGAGCGCGTCGACCTCGCCGGAGTGTCCGGTGAGGCGGGCCGTCCGCCGGGGGCCCCGCACCGGGTCCCAGAGCTGGACGGCTCCGTCGGCCGCGGCCACGGCGAGGGTGTGGCCGCGCGGGTCGAAGGCGACCG
>NZ_JBEXKG010000294.1:0-5019 GCF_040609555.1 Streptomyces sp. NPDC004658 | reverse complement strand
GGGCGCGGCCCGCACGGCCGGGCCCGGGCCTGGGACGCGGGGCGCGACGGGCGGCTGCTGCTGGACCGGATCTGCCGGGACGCGCCGGCGCTGCTGCGCCCCGCAGGGGTGCTGCTGATCGTGCACTCGGCGCTGAGCGGCCCGGACCGCACCCTGGAACTGCTGCGCGACGCGGGCCTGAAGGCCGCGGTGGTCCGGCGCCGCTGGATCGCCTTCGGCCCGGTGCTGCGCTCCCGGGAGGACTGGCTGCGCCGGAGCGGGCTGCTCGCTCCGGCCGAGGACAGGGAAGAGCTGGTGGTCATCCGTGCCGAACGACCCTGCTGACACCACCGGCGTCGCCCCCGGCGTCCCGGCCGGCCCCGCGGCGGACTCCGCCGCTGCCGGCCCGGCGGCCCGGGCTCCCGCCGAGCGGGCCCGGCGGATCACCGTGCAGCGGCGCGGGCCCCTCCTCGTGGAAGGGCCCGTGGAGATCGAACTGGAGGACGGGACCACGGTGTGCTCGGACCGCTTCCGCGTCGCTCTGTGTACCTGCCGGCGCAGTCGCCGCTACCCCTGGTGCGACACGAGTCACCGGCGCAAGGCCTGAACACCTGGTTGAAACCGATTGTTTTTCGCCGCTCCCCGGGCGGTCCCCCACGGACCGGCCCGGGGAGCGGCTGTGTGCCCGGGTCCGGCGGGCGGCCCCACTCCGCCCGCCGGTCCCGGCGCGAGATCGCAGGTTCCCCGCTCCAGGGGGCCGCACTCCCCAGTTGCGGGCCTGATCCGGCGTCCACGGGGACCCGTGCGATCCCGGTCCTAGAAGGCGAACAGGCTGCCGCCGGCCGCGTCCCTCATGCACGTGTTGCCGAAGGTGCGCTCGTAGGAGAGACGCTTGCCCTGCCAGACCCCCTGGACGGTGACGACGACGGGGTCGTAGACCTTGGTGCACATCACGTCGTCGGCGGGCTTCAGGGCGTCCAGTTCACCGCCGACGCCGCGCAGCTCGGCGCAGGCCTGGGCGGCGGCCGGGTGGGTGCCGGAAGCAGTGGGGGCGCAGGAGAGGGTGACGGCGCGCTCCGGAGTGGCCGTGGCCGCGTCGTTGCCGTGGCCGGTGGTGAGCACCAGCGCCGAGGGGGCGTAGAGCGACGACGGGGCGGCGCCCGGTGCAGCGACGGCGGCCCCGGTCAGGGGTCCGCAAACGGCGGCGGCCGTGAGGCCGAGGGCCGCTGCCCAGCGCGCGGTGTTCCGCATTGTGTGCATCCTTCCGCTCGAACAGTCGGGTCGCCGGCTCCGGCCCGGTCGGGTGCCGGAGCGGCGAGCGACACTCTGCCGACTCCGCCGGCGAAACTCACATCGAACCCATGGGTTTCAGTAACCTTTCGTGTTCAATCAGTGGCGTGAAGTCACGGAATTCGAACGCCGTGGCCCCGGAACCAAGCGGTTCCCCCACCGCGGAAGCGGCCAGATGGCCGAAAAACAGCTCTTCGTTAATCGTCCTGAAACATTCCGGCTCTGACCGCCCCGCGCCCCTTCATGACTCCTCGTGTTCATGGAGTGATCACCCGAAGCCGGTGCCTCCGCCACCCGGCCGATGGGCGATTCATCCACCGGAGCCGCGAAAGTTGGATGAACCGCCCTCTGGATCACACGGTTCCGCCCGCCGTACCGTCGGCGCACCCCGCTGCCGTCCCCGCTGGAGCGCCCGTGTCCGCACCACCCGAACCGCCCGCCGCGTCCGCCTCCTCGCCCGCAGCCGCCCTCACCGAGGTCGAGGCCCACGGTGTGGAACGCATCCCCGACGCCGACCGCACCGCGACCCCGCTGGACCTGTTCCGGCTCGCCTTCGGCGGTGCCAACACCTTCTCCACCTGCGTCCTCGGCGCCTTCCCGATCCTGTTCGGGCTGTCCTTCTGGCAGGGTCTCGCGGCCACCGTGCTCGGCGTCCTCGCGGGCGCGCTGATCCTGTGCCCGATGGCGGTGTTCGGCCCGGTCAACGGCACCAACAACGCCGTGTCGTCCTCGGCGCACCTCGGTGTGCACGGCCGGGTCGTCGGTTCGTTCCTGTCCCTGCTCACGGCCGTCGCGTTCTTCTCGCTGTCGGTGTGGAGTTCGGGCGACGCCCTGGTCGGCGGCGCGCACCGGCTGTTCGGCCTGGAGCGCGACAACCTGTCGTACGTCGTCGCCTACGCGCTCTTCGCCGGCCTGGTGCTCGCGGTGTGCGTCTACGGCTTCCGGTTCATGCTGTTCGTCAACAAGGTCGCGGTGACCTCGGCGAGCGTGCTGTTCCTGCTCGGCGCGGTCGCGTTCGCGGGTGACTTCGATCCGTCGTACGCCGGGGCGTTCACGGCTTCGGCGGACGCGGCGACGCGGTCGATGTTCTGGCCGTCCTTCATCGGAGCGGCGCTGATCGTGCTGTCCAACCCGGTGTCGTTCGGCGCGTTCCTCGGCGACTGGTCGCGCTACATCCCGGCTTCCACCCCGCGCCGCCGGGTCGTCGGGGCCGCGTTCCTGTCCCAGCTCGCGACGCTGCTGCCCTTCGTGTTCGGTCTGGCGACGGCCAGCATCGTGGCGACGAAGGCCCCGAAGTACGTCGACCCGGCCGCGCCGGACTTCGTGGGCGGACTGCTGGCGATCTCCCCGAGCTGGTTCTTCCTGCCGGTGTGTCTGCTGGCGCTGATCGGCGGCATGTCGACGGGCACGACCTCGCTGTACGGCACCGGGCTGGACTTCTCCTCGGTTTTCCCGAGGCTGTCGCGGGTCCAGGCGACGCTGCTGGTCGGCGTGTTGTCGATCGCGTTCATCTTCGTGGGCCGGTTCGGCCTGGACCTGGTGCAGTCGATCTCCACCTTCGCCACGATGATCATCACCTGCACCACGCCCTGGATGGTCGTGATGATGCTGGGCTTCTGGACCCGCCGCGGCTGGTACGACCCGGACGCGCTCCAGGTCTTCAACCGCCGCCAGCGCGGCGGCCGTTACTGGTTCGCGCACGGCTGGAACTGGCGCGGCATGACCGCGTGGTGGGTGTCGGCGCTGATCGGTGTGCTGTTCACGAACATCCCGGGCCAGTTCGTGGGCCCGCTGGGCGATCTGGCGCACGGAGTCGACATCAGCCTTCCGCTCTCGCTGGCGGCGGCCGCGGTGCTCTTCCTGGCCCTGCTGTGGCTGTTCCCCGAACCCCGGGCCGCGTACGGCCCCGAGGGCGCCCGTCTGGTCCGCACGGTCGAGGCCCCGGTGCCGCCGATCACCGGACCGGGAGCCGCCGCCGACGCCCCCGCGCCCGTGCCGGCGGGCGGCACCGGCTGACGTGATCCCCTGGCGCGCGGCCCGACGTACCGGTCGGTATCGTCGGGGGCGCACGCGGCCGACGACGCGCGGGAGTTGACGGATGGCACAGCACTGGGCGGACTTCCAGTACGAGATCTACCTGAACGGGGCGACCGGGGCCGTGCCCCGGCTCCCCACCGACCTGACCCGGCTGGAGGAACTGGCCGAACACCGGCTCGGCCCCGGCCCGGTGGGTTATGTGGCGGGCAGCGCGGGCGACGGCGGCACGGCCCGCGCCAACCGGGCGGCCCTGGCCCGGCACCGGATCGTGCCGCGCATGCTGCGGGACGTGCACGAGCGCGACCTCACCACCGAGGTGCTCGGGCGGACCCTGCCGGCGCCGCTCGCCCTCGCTCCCGTCGGCGTGCTGTCGATCATGCACCCCGACGCCGAGACGGCCGCCGCCCGGGCCGCCGCCGCGCAGGGCGTGCCGTACATCCTGTCGTCGGCGTCGAGCACGCCGATGGAGCAGGTCGCGGAGGCGATGGGGGACGCCGAGCGGTGGTTCCAGCTGTACTGGGGCAAGGACCGCGAGGTGACCCGCAGCTTCCTCGCCCGGGCGCGCACGGCCGGGTTCTCGGTGCTGGTCGTCACGCTGGACACCCCGCTGCTGGCGTGGCGGCCCCGCGATCTGGACCAGGCCTACCTGCCGTTCGTGCACGGCGTGGGCACCGCCAACTACTTCACCGACCCGGCGTTCCAGGCCCGACTGGCCAAGCCGGTGCACGAGGACCCGAACGCGGCGGTGCTGCACTTCCTCGGCCTGTTCGGGGACGCGAGCCACACCTGGCCGGACCTGGCCCTGCTGCGGGAGCAGTGGGACGGGCCGATCGTCCTCAAGGGGATCCTGCACCCGGACGACGCCCGGCTCGCCGCGGACGCCGGGATGGACGGCGTGGTGGTCTCCAACCACGGGGGCCGGCAGGTGGCCGGTTCGGTCGCGGCGGCCGACGCGCTGCCCCGGGTCGCGGACGCGGTGGGCGACCGGCTGACGGTGCTGTTCGACAGCGGGGTGCGCACCGGCGCCGACGTCTTCAAGGCCCTGGCCCTGGGCGCGCGGGCGGTCCTGCTCGGGCGCCCGTACGTCTACGGCCTGGGCCTGGACGGCCGGGCGGGCGTGGAGCACGTCATCCGCTGCCTCCTGGCGGAGTTCGACCTGACGCTGGCCCTCTCGGGCCACGCCCGCCCGGGTACGGTGACGCGGGCGGACCTGGAGGCCGACGGCGGCGCACCCTCCTGAGGGACGCGGACCGGCGGCCGGCGTGCGGCCTGCCGCCCTACGGCGAGCCGCCGGAGACCCACCGCTGGCCGGCGGACCCGTCCCGGACCTTGACGACGAGATCGGCCCCCGCCTGGTCACCACCGGCGGCGAGCGCGAGGGTCCGGTCCCACCGCGGCAGCAATTCGCCCTCGGGGGTGAGGTCGTAGCGCACGTCGTCACCGCGTCGCGATCCGGCGCCGGCGCAGTGGCCGAGGAGGACCACGCCGGCGTCGGCGTGCGAGTCCAGGCACAGACCGGTGCCGGCGGCACTGCGCAGCGACCCGTCGGCCTCGTACGTCCACCGCTGCGTGGCCGAGCCGGAGCACTCGGCGAGCACGGCGCTCGCCCCGGCCTCGGGCGTGCCCTTGACGTCCAGGCACCGGCCGGCGCCGTTGCGTCCTCATCGACGCCATCGAGGGCGTCGAGTCGGACCAGCCGGTCGAGCAGGTGAT
>NZ_JBEXKG010000293.1:0-5029 GCF_040609555.1 Streptomyces sp. NPDC004658 | reverse complement strand
CCGGCGCTGCCCCCGGGGGAGGAGCCGGCGGAGGCGCGGCAGGAGGAACGGACGCCGGCGCCGTACGAGACCGCCGTCACCCAGCGGATCTCCGTGGCACAGCCGCGGGGCGGGATCCGGCGCCTGGCCCGGCGCAACCTGGTGGCGGCCGGCTCCGGAGCGCTGCTCGCCGCCGTGCTCGGTACCGTCGTCACGCTCGGCATGACCACCCCCGACGACCCGGGCCGCAACCCGGCCGGCAAGGTCGACGCCAACCCGTCCGCCGGCCAGGACGTCGGCGACGGCGGCCTGGGCGCCGGGCCGACGGACACCGGCGACACCGGCTCGGCCAGCAGCCGGCCCACGTCACCGGGCCCCGACGGCACGTACGGCACCGCGGACGACCCGGCACCGCCCGCCGCCCCCTCCCGCCCGTCGGAGAGCGTCAGGCCCTCCGACTCCCGTTCCTCCTCCGGCTCACCGTCCACGTCGCCGAAGCCGGGAGGGTCGAGCGGCGGTACGACGGGGGGCACCACCGGTGGGACCACGGGCGGTACGACCGGCGGCTCCACGGGCGGCTCGACGAGCGGCGGTTCGGGCGGTACGACGACCGGCGGCTCGACGACCGGCGGCTCGAGCGGTACGACGACCGGCGGCTCGACGACCGGCGGGAGCGGAACCGGAGGCTCCACCGGTACGACCGGCGGCACCACCGGGGGCACCGGCGGCACCACGGACGGCTCGACGGGCGGCGGCTCGACGGGCGGCACCACCGGGGGCACCACGGGCGGCGACACCGGCGGCACGACGGGCACCACGGACGGCTCCACCGGCGGGACGTCGAGCAGCGCGTCGGCCTCACAGACGGCACCGGGGACGAACGGCCCGGTGATGTGACGCCGGTCCGGCGGGCCACTTCCCTCCGCCGGGCCGGAGCCGTCGGCTAGAACAAGCGGAGCTTGTCGTCCTCGATGCCGCGCAGGGCGTCGTAGTCCAGGATGTGGCAGTTGATGCCGCGGTCGGTGGCGAGGACGCGGGCCTGGGGCTTGATCTCCTGGGCGGCGAAGATGCCGCGGACCGGGGCCAGGTGCGGGTCGCGGTTCAACAGGTCGAGGTAGCGCGTGAGTTGCTCCACGCCGTCGATCTCGCCCCGGCGCTTGATCTCGACCGCCACCGTCTGGCCGTCCGCGTCCCGGCACAGGATGTCCACGGGCCCGATCGCCGTCATGTACTCGCGGCGGATGAGGGTGTATCCCTCGCCCAGCGTCTCGATGCGGTCGGCGAGGAGTTCCTGGAGGTGCGCTTCCACGCCGTCCTTGATCAGGCCCGGGTCCACCCCGAGTTCGTGCGAGGAGTCGTGGAGGATCTCCTCCATCGTGATGATCAGTTTCTCGCCCGCCTTGTTGACGACGGTCCACACGCCCTCGTCCTCGCCCGTGCCCTCCTTCAGCGTGCACGGCGGCGACATCCAGTTGAGCGGCTTGTAGGCCCGGTCGTCGGCGTGGACGGAGACGCTGCCGTCCGCCTTGACCAGGATCAGTCGCGGGGCCGAGGGCAGGTGGGCGGTGAGCCGGCCGGCGTAGTCGACCGAGCATCGGGCAATGACGAGACGCATGGTCGGCAACGCTACTCGACGCCCGCCGGTGCTCGCGATCCGTCCGCCCAGCTCCCAGTGGATCGCCCCATTTGTCCCTTGAAACTCTTGTTCATCCCTGGCCGATTGTGGGCGTAACGGGATCGGTTCATATACGCATTCTGCTGGTGTGGTCACCTACGGTTGCCTACCGTAGGAACGGGAGGTTGCGGCCCCTGTACAGAGCGTGTTCGAAATCGCGAACTCCCTTATCTGTCCGGCAACCCCTGCTGTTCGGGGGTGCGAGAGGAGAACCCATGTCGCTCGACGTCTCACCGGCCCTACTCGAACAGGCCGAGCGAGGCGAGGTCGACGAAGCAGCATTCGTCGACTGCGTCCGGACCTCCCTGCCCTACGCATGGGAGATGATCAGCTCCCTGGTGGCCCAGCTGAAGGTCGACGGCGGCCCCTTCGCCGACAACCAGACGCCCCCGCCGGACGAGCAGGCGCGCGGTCAGCTGCTGCGCGCGCTCGCGAGTGACGCGATACGCGGCGCGTTGCAGCGGCACTTCGGTGTCCGGCTGGCCTTCCAGAACTGCCACCGCGTGGCGGTGTTCCCGCTGGACGCCTCGGTGGACGAGACGTTGGCCCGCTTCACGTCGGTACGCAGCCAGTTGCTGAACCAGTCGCCGGAGCTCCGGGACTGCTGACGCGCGGTTCCGGTACGGCGGAGACGGACAGCCGCCGGCTTGCCGCTCCACCCGCGGGGGAGGTGCATTCAAGGACCGGGGCGGCAAGCCCCCCAGGTGGCTTGCGCGCGGGAGGCCGGTCAGCGCAGCTGGGGCAGCACCTCGGCGCCCAGGCGCCGCAGGTTCTCCTCCGTGGCCGCGAGATCGCCCGAGCCCTCCACCAGGAGGGCGAAGCGCGAGATGCCGGTGCGCTCCGAGGTCGCCGCGAGCCGGTCGGCGGCGAGCCGCGGGGTGCCCACCGGGTGCAGTCCGCAGAGCAGTTCGGTGTAGGCGTACGGGTCGCGCATCGCGCGCGCCCGTCCGTCCACCGTCACATGGGCGTCCAGGCCCTGCCGCAGCCAGCCGGGCATCGCCTTCAGCAGCGTCTCCGCCGCGTCCGTGCGCCGGTCGGCGAGCTGGCAGACCCCGGCGGAGACATGGGCGGCGCCCGCGATCTCCTCGGCCGGCCGGCCCGCCGCGCGGGCGCAGCGCTGCCACAGGGCCACCATCTCGGCCTTCTCCTCGTCCCCGACGTGCATGCCGAGCAGCATGGGCAGACCGCGCTCGGCGGCCAGCCGTACGCTCGCCGGTGAGGTGCAGGCGAGGACGACCTCGGGGCCCGGGGTGTCCGTCAGGGCCTCCGACGGGCGGGGGACGACCGGCACCTCGCGGAAGGAGTACCGCTCTCCAAAGGCCGCCACGGACGGCTCGCTCAGCCAGCGCAGCAGCAGATCGAGCGACTCCGGGAACCCGTGTTCGTACGCCTCCAGTCCCGCGCCGAACACCTCCAGGTCCACCCAGGGGCCGCCGCGCCCGACGCCCAGCGTGAACCGCCCGCCACTGGTCAGGTGCAGCAGCGCGGCCTGCTCGCCGAGGGCGACCGGGTGGGCCGTGGGCAGTACGCTGACGGCCGTGCCGACCCGGATGCGGCGGGTGCGGCCGAGCAGCAGCGCGGCCAGGGTGACCGCGGACGGGCATGTGCCGTAGGGCACGAAGTGGTGCTCGGCGAGCCAGACCGCGTCCAGCCCGGACTGCTCGGCGACCTCCGCCGAGCGGACCGCCCGGTGCAGGGCCTCCCCCGGGCCCTGGCCCGGGAACTGGGCCGCCAGCACAAAACTTCCTACGTGCATCGCATTTCCTGCTTCCTTGGCTCCGACCCGGAGCTCCCCCACCCGGCATAACCGTCTGACACGTGCCCAGGACACGGCCTGGCCGAAGAGATTTGCGGATTGTCTTCAGAATGGGTCGCCCTGGAGGGGGACTTGTACGGGTTGGTTCCCTGCGCCTACTGACCGCGTACCCGTCTCGGTGGCGCGTAGGCTGGATGGAGCCGTGCTTCCTGTATAGCCCCGAGAGGTGTCCCGTGTCCCCGCGTCGCAACCGACCGAAGGCAGCCGGATCGTCGGGCCGGAGCGCCGAGGACGATCCCGCCGGCCGGTACGGCGGCTGGCAGTCCACGGAGAGCTGGCAGGGCGAGGAGTGGAGCGTGCGCCATGTCGCCGGGGCGAGCGCACAGGGCAAGACCTACCGCTGCCCGGGCTGCGACCAGCTGATCCCCTCCGGTGTCCCGCACGTGGTGGCCTGGGCGGAGTACGCGGGCGTCGACGACCGCCGGCACTGGCACAAGGCCTGCTGGAACGCGAAGGACCGCCGCACCACGCGGGTGCAGCGGTCCCGTAACGCGCCGAGGTTCTGAGCCGGACGGCTACCCGTCCCGGCTCCTCCCCGTCCCGGCCCTCACACGTCCCGGCTCTGGAGCAGCGCGTACGCACCCGCGTACACCGCCGCCGTCAGGCCGATCATGATCCACAGCGGGTCCCAGCCGGACGGGCCGGACTCGGTCAGCGAGTTGGTGTAGAAGACGCTCAGCTGGTTCGGGATCGAGTACTCGAAGAGCCACTGGCGCACCTTGTCCAGCGACTCCGTCACCATGAACAGCGCGAGCACCAGCGGCGCGAGCACCACGCCGATCATGATGGTGATGGCACCCGCCGAGTGCCGGATGACCGAGCCGATGAGCAGCGACAGCAGGCCGAGCAGCGCCATGTACAGGCTGATGCCGACGGTGGCCTTGAGCCAGTCGCCGCCGGTCGGGGTGCGGGCGCCGGTGTTCTCCAGCAGGGACGCGTGGACCATGGCCACGAAGCCGGAGGTGACCAGCGTGACGACGAAGGCGACGGCGAAGAACACGATGGACTTGGCGGCGAGCACCCGGGCCCGGCTGGGGCACGCCGTCATCGTCGTCCGGATCATGCCGGTGCCGTACTCCGAGGCCGTGGTCAGCACGCCGAGCGTGATGATGCAGATGCTGCCGAGCAGGAGGCCGAAGAAGCCGAACGACAGCGGGTTCTCGCCGGACAGGCTGGTGGGGTCGGAGTTGGCCTCGACCAGCGCGCCGGTCAGCAGGCCGATACCCACGACGAGCAGCACGAACACGCCGAGCGTCCACATCGTGGAGCGCACCGACCGGATCTTCGTCCACTCGGAGGCCAGGGCGTGCCCGAGGTGGGTGCGCACGACCGGGATGGGCGAGGTGTAGCCGGCGTACGGAGCGCCGGGCACCGCCTGCCCGTGGGGCGCGGCGGCCGGGGCCTGCGGCATCGGGGGCTGGTGGGTGCTCATCGGGCGTCCTCGGGCTGGGTCGGGTCGGCGGGAGCAGGAGCGGCGGCGGGGGCCGGGGGAGCCGTGGCGGGCGCCTGCTGCGGGGCGGGCGGGACGGCGGCCGGAGCCGCCTTCGACAGCACCGGCG
>NZ_JBEXKG010000292.1:0-5030 GCF_040609555.1 Streptomyces sp. NPDC004658 | reverse complement strand
GTCGGGCGGCTGCTGCCGGCCTGAGCCGCGCCTCCGGGCGGGGCGACCGCCCGGCGGCCCCGGCTCAGACCGAGCGGTGGTACTGGTCCGGGATCCGGACCTGCGCGTCCAGTTCGCGTGCCGCCTGGCGCGCCCAGGACGGGTTGCGCAGCAGCTCCCGGCCGAGCAGGACCACGTCCGCCTCGCCGTTCGCCACGATCTTCTCGGCCTGCTCGGGCTCGGTGATCAGGCCGACGGCGGCGACCGGCATCGGGGTCTCGGCCTTCACCCGGGCGGCGAACGGCACCTGGTAGCCCGGCCCGGTCGGGATGGTGACGCCGGAGGCGTTACCGCCGGTGGAGACGTCGAGCAGGTCGATGCCGTGGGCGTGCAGGTCACCGGCGAAGCGGACCGTTTCCTCGGGGGTCCAGCCGTCGTCCTGGAGCCAGTCGGTGGCCGAGATGCGGAAGAACACCGGCTTGTCCTCGGGCCACACCTCCCGTACGGCGTCCACGACCTGGAGGGCGAAGCGGGTGCGGTTCTCGTACGAGCCGCCGTAGGCGTCGGTGCGGTGGTTGGAGTGCGGGGAGAGGAACTCGTTGATCAGGTACCCGTGGGCGCCGTGGATCTCGACGGCCTCGAACCCCGCGGCGAGCGCCCGGCGCGCTGCGGCGGCGAACTGCCCGACGATCTCGGTGATCCGGTCCACGGTCAACTCGGTCGGGACCGGGTGCCGCGCGTCGAACGGCAGCGCGCTGGGGGCGAGCGGCTGCCAGCCGTGCGCCTCCGGCCCAACGGGCGCGCCGCCCTTCCACGGCTGGTCGGTGGACGCCTTGCGGCCGGCGTGGGCGAGCTGGACCGCCGGCACGGTGCCCTGCGCGGTGAGGAAGCGGGTGATCCGGCGGAAGGCCTCCACCTGGGTGTCGTTCCACAGCCCGAGGTCGTACGGGGAGATCCGGCCCTCGGGCGAGACCGCGGTGGCCTCCACCACGATCAGCCCGGTGCCGCCGGCGGCCCGCGCCGCGTAGTGCGCGAAGTGCCAGTCGTGCGGGGCACCGGCGAGCGGGCCCTCCGGCTCGGCCGAGTACTGGCACATCGGGGGCATCCACACCCGGTTCGGGATGGTCACTTCGCGCAGGGTGATGGGCTCGAAGAGCGCACTCACGACGGACTCCATTCGTCACGGACCGCTGTTCGCCTCGTACGGTACTCCTCGTACTACGAGGAATGTCAAACTACGAAGGCTCTCGTACAATGCAGGCAGTCGAACTTCTTGCGAGGAAGGCAGTCGCCGTGACCGACACCGCCACCGCCGGCCGTGCGCTGCCGCACCCGGCGCGGGAGCAGATCCGGCTGGAGTCCGTGCTGCACGCGCTCTCCGATCCCATGCGGCTGCGGATCGTGCGCGAACTCGCGGCGCGGGAAGCCGAACTGACCTGCTCCCACTTCGACCTGCCGGTCACCAAGTCCACCACCACGCACCACTTCCGGGTGCTGCGGGAGAGCGGGGTCATCCGGCAGGTCTACCGGGGCACGGCCAAGATGAACGGCCTGCGCCGGGACGACCTAGACGGCCTCTTCCCGGGGCTGCTCGACAGTCTGCTCGCCGCCGCCGACCGGCAGTCCCGGCGACTCGGCGCCGACGGCTGAACCACCCTTGCGCGGACGGTGGTTGAAGAGCAGGTTCAGCACGATCGCGGACAGGCAGCCCGCGCTGATCCCGCTGTTCATGACCGTCTGGAACCAGTCCGGGAACTTCGCGTACACCGTGGGCACGCCCACCGGCAGCATGCCGATCGCCACCGAGACGGCCACCACGGTCAGGTTGTCGTTGCCCTTGAAGTCGACCCGGGCCAGCGTCCGCAGCCCGCTGGCCGCGACCGTCCCGAACATCACCAGGCCGGCCCCGCCCAGCACCGGCGCCGGGATCGCCGCGACGACCGCGCCCAGCTTGGGCAGCAGACCGAGCAGCACCAGGATCCCGCCGGCCGCCGCCACCACCCAGCGGCTGCGCACCCGGGTCATGCCGACCAGGCCCACGTTCTGCGCGTACGCCGTGTACGGGAAGGTGTTGAACACCCCGCCCAGCACGGTCGACAGGCCGTCCGCGCGCAGACCGTCGGCGAGGGGGCGCGGCTCGACCTTCCGCCCGGTCAGCTCCCCGACGGCGATCAGGTCACCCGTCGTCTCGGTCATGGTGACCAACGCGACGACCAGCATCGACACGATCGCGGACGCGCGGAACTCCGGGGCCCCGAAGTGGAACGGCGTGCTGACGCCCACCCATCCGGCGTCCCCGACCCCGCTGAAGTCGGTGAACCCGAACGGCACGGCGACCGCCAGGCCGACCGCGATGCCGAGGAGCACGGCGATCCGGGAGAGGAAGGCGGGCGCGAACCGCTGCACGCCGAGCACCACGGCCAGCACGAAACCCGCCAGCGCCAGGTTCTTCGGCTCCCCGAAGTCCTTCGCCCCGGCGCCGCCCGCCGCCCAGTTGCCCGCCACCGGCAGCAGCGAGACTCCGATGATCAGGATCACCGTGCCGGTCACCAGTGGCGGGAAGAAGCGCAGCAGCCGGCCGAAGAGCGGCGCGAGCAGCATGATGGCCAGGCCGGCGACAATCACCGAGCCGTAGATCGCGGGCAGCCCGCCGCCCTTCGTCCCGATGAGCACCATCGGTGACACGGCGGCGAACGTGCACCCCTGCATGATGGGCAGCCGGACCCCGAACCGCCAGAACCCGACGCACTGGATCAGCGTGGCGACGCCGCACACCAGCAGGTCCGCGGTGATCAGATATGCCAGGTCGGCGGGCGACAGCTTCAGCGCGCCGCCCACGATCAACGGAACGGCGACGGCGCCCGCATACATCGCGAGCACGTGCTGCAACCCGAAGGCGGCCAGCTGCCGTACCGGGGGTATCTCGTCGACGGGGTGCACGTCTGCGGTCGTGGCCATGGGGACTCCCTCAGTGGCGGGGTGGGAAGTGGCATCCGGACAGAACGAGACCGTAGGCGTCTTGAACAGTTTGTTGATTTCCGGCCTGTTGCCGGTGTGTGTCCCGCCCGCCCCGGGACCGCCGCGCTACGACAGCACCCGCGCCGCCCCGAGCAGCGCCTCCCAGTCGGAGAGCTTGACCACGCCGCGCCCCAGCCGCGCCCCCAGTTCCGCCTCGGCGCGCTCGATCGCCAGCCAGCCCTCCCAGGGCACCGGCTCGACGCCCGCCGCCCGCAGGGCCGCCACCGGATCCTCCGGCACGTCCGCGCGCCCGAGGACGGGAGCGTCCGCGAGCAGGGAGGTCACCGTCTCCTTGGCGCAGGGCCGGTTGGTGCCGATGACCCCGGTCGGCCCGCGCTTGATCCACCCGGCGACGTACTCGCCGGGGGAGCCGGCGCCGTCGCGCAGCACCCGGCCCTCCCGGTGCGGGACCGTGCCGCTCGCCGGGTCGAACGGCAGGCCTTCCAGCGGGACGCCGCGATAGCCCACCGAGCGGAGCACCAACTGCGCGGGCACCTCCTCGTACCGGCCGGTGCCGGTCACGCCGCCCCCGCCGTCCGGCTCCGTCCGCTCGAAGCGCACGGCACCCACCCGGCCGCCGTCCGCGAGCAGTTCCACCGGCCGCAGGAAGAACCGCAGCCGGATGCGCCGCGCGGCGGCCACCGCGGGGGGCCGTGCCGCCCAGTCGCGCAGCACCTCCACATTGCGGCGCGGCCCCGCCGGCAGCGCGCCGGGGTCGGCCGGATCGAGCGCCAGCTCGGCCTTGTCCACGATCACGTCGGTGCCCGGCAGACCGCCCAGCTCGCGCAGCTCCTTGGTGGTGAAACGGGCCTGTGCGGGGCCGCGCCGGCCCACCATGTGCACCTCCGTGAGCCCGCTCGCCGCCAGCGTGTCCAGCGCCGCCTGCGGGATGTCCGTGGGCCGCAGCTCCGCCGCGCCCCGGACCAGCATCCGGGTGACGTCCACCGCGACGTTGCCCACCCCGATGACGACCGCCGAGCGCACCCCGCGCAGGAACCCCGCGTCGGTTGCGTCCGGATGCGCGCTGTACCAGGACACGAACTCGGTCGCCGACCAGCTGCCCGGCAGGTCCTCGCCGGGGATCCCCAGCCGGCGGTCGGTGGCGGCGCCCACGCAGTACACCACCGCGTGGTAGAGCCCCCTCAGCCGCTCCACCGGCAGCCCGCCGGGGCCGCCCACCCGGACCCCGCCGAGGAAGCGCACCCGCTCGTGCTCCAGCACCGTCCGCAGACTGCCCTGGAGGGACTTGATCTTCTCGTGGTCCGGCGCGACGCCGTAGCGGACCAGGCCGTACGGACACGGCAGCCGGTCCAGGACGTCCACCCGCACCTCGGGATCACGCTGAACCAGGCTCTGGGCGGTGTAGCACCCACTCGGCCCGGAACCGACGACGGCGACACGCAGCACAGCGGTACTCCTCGCCCGAAGGAGGGTGTGCGGACGGCTCCAGCATGGCACCGCGGGGCCCCCGACGGCAGGGGCCGGTGGGGTGACCCGGACGCGTGTCCATACGTTTGGGTGTGGGCACGGCGTTACGTTGCGTGGGTGCCAGAAGCGTCCTTTCTTGATCTCCCCGATCGGAACCCGGAGGATGGCGCGGTCTCCGTGTGGCCCGCGTGGCAGCTGCGGGAGCACGGTGGCGTCACGTCCTGGTTCCAGGTCCGGCTGGCCTTCGCCGACGGGGCCCGGGTCGACGCCCTGGCCGTGGTGAGCGCGGGGCGCGTCTCCATCGAGGACGTCCAGGCCGAACCGGCTCTGTCCCTCGCCGACCTGACGGCGCTCGCCGACTGGATCGAGGGTCCGCTGTTCGTGGCGTGCGGTGTGGACGCGGGCGGCGTGGATGCGGGCGATGGGGGCGCCTGCGGTGCGGACGCGGGCGGTGTGGACGCGGGTGGTGTGGACGCGGGTGGTGCGGACGCGGGCGGTGTGGACGCGGGATGTGTCTTCTGTGAAGGTTGGTGCGCAGTATGTCCGATACATTTCCGTGACCTTTTTCCGGCGTGGGTCGAGGTTCACGTCCGTGTGACCAGGTG
>NZ_JBEXKG010000291.1:0-5098 GCF_040609555.1 Streptomyces sp. NPDC004658 | reverse complement strand
CACTTCGCCGCGGCCCTGCGGCTGTGGCGCGGCCCGGTGGCGGCCGGCCTGCCGGAACGGGTGCGCGCGCATCCGCACTTCGCGGCCGTGGACCGGGAGATCGCCCGCACGGCGCGGGTGGCGGCGGACGCGGCGCTGCTGTGCGGCCGCGCGGACCAGGTGCTCGCGAGCGTGCGCCGGGCCGCCGCGCTGTACCCGCTCGACGAGCCGCTGCTGGCCCGCCTCGTCCTGTCGCTGGCGGCGTGCGGCCTCCAGGCGGAGGCGCTGGCCACCTACGAGGACGCACGCCGCGACCTCGCCGCACGGCTGGGCGTCGCTGCCGGCACCGAACTGGCCGCCGCCCACGCCCGGGTTCTGCGCCGGCAGATACGCCCCGCCCGGCACCGGCTCCCGACCGCCCCACCGGACCGCGCACGTCCCTTCGTCCGCCCCGCCCAGCTCCCCCCGGACCTGGCCGTCTTCGCGGGGCGCCGGCGGGAGCTGGCGGCGCTGGACGCGCTGTGGCGCGGGGCGGCCGTGGCAGGGGCCGAGACCCGGGACGGCGGGGAGCCCGTGCCCGACGCGGTGAACCTGCTGATCAGCGGGCCGCCCGGGGTCGGCAAGACCGCGCTGGCGGTCCACTGGGCGCACCGGGTCGCCGACCGCTTTCCGGACGGCCGGCTCCACCTGGAGCTGGGCGGATCGGCTCCCCACCGGGGCGGCCCGGACCCGGCCGGGGCACTGCGCCGGCTGCTCGCGGACCTCGGCGTGCCCGCGCGGAGCGTGCGGGCGAGCGTGGCCGACCTGGCCGCGCAGTACCGCAGCGCGCTGGCGGGACGCCGGCTGCTCGTCCTGCTGGACGACGCCGCCTGCCTCCAGCAGCTGCGTCCGCTGCTGCCCGCGGTGCCGGGTTGCCTGACGCTGGTCACGAGCCGGGGCGGACCGGCGGAGGCGGCCGGACCGGCCGAACGCCGTCGGGCCGTCGAGCCCGCCGGGTGGATCGAGACGGCCGAGCCGGCCGGTCCCCCGCACCTGGCCACCGCAGGCGTCCGTGCGCTGCGTCTGGGTCTGCCCTCCGAGGCGGACGCCCGTGAGCTGCTCGTCCGGCGGATCGGTGCCGCGCGGTCGGCCGCTGAGCCGGAGGCCGTCACGGAGATCATCCGCCGGTGCGGCCGGCTGCCCTCCGCCCTGGCCCTCGTCGCCGCCCGTGCGGCTTGCCGCAGGGACTTCCCGCTGGCCGCCCTGGCCGCCGACCTCGCCGAAGACGCGCAGCCCCGGGCATCAGAGCGTCAGGACGCGGAGCCTCGGCACGCAGAGGCGTGAGCGAGGAACGCGACGCCCGGGGGCCGGCATCGGCGCCGGCCTCGGCCTATGTACGGTCCGTGCCGTCTTCCCCGGCGCCCGCAGACGCGGGCGGCAGGCCCGTACCGGCTGCCGGCGGGCCGGCCGAGGGCGGTGGCGGGCCGGCCGTGGGCGGCGCCGTCGGGGGAACGCCCGCACCGAATCCCGGCTGCCCCGCCCACGGCTGCGGCACCGCAACGCCGTTGCCGTACGGGTACCCCGGTCCGCCTGCCGGTGGCCGTGGTGCCGGAGCCGTGCGGTCCAGCCGGCGGCGGCGCAGCCACCACGCCACGGCCGCCGTGTACAGCGCGATGCTCAGCACGTCGAACACCACGAGCTGCCAGCCGGCGTCCGCCGCGGTCTCGTCGCTGCTGAGCCCGCCCACGACGGCGGCCGAGACGCCGAAGGCGAGCAGGTTGTTGACGGTGTGCAGGGCGATGGACGCCTCCAGTCCGCCGGTGCGCCAGGTCAGCCAGCCCGCGGCCACCCCGAACACCAGCAGGTCGGCGAAGCCCCAGGGCGTGCCCCAGCCGTGGGCCGCGGCGAACAGCAGCGCCTGGGGCAGGAGCGCGGCCCACGGCGAGCGCAGGAACGCCCCGGCGGTCTGCGTCAGCCAGCCGCGGAACACGTACTCCTCGGCGGCCGCCTGCACCGGCACCAACACCACCAGCAAGGCGAGGGCCCGCCCGAAGGCAGGCCACCCCACCCACTGGCTCTCCGGCTCGCCGTCCGCGGGGAGCAGGACCGTGCAGCCCATCGCGAGGCCCAGGATCGGCACGGCGGTCAGCACGCACAGCAGCAGCCAGCGCCATCTGAGCCGGCCGGTCACGGAGGAGACCGTGCCGGCGGGACGCCGTCCGATCCAGCGCACGATCGGCAGCAGGACCGGTATGCCGACCGCGATCGAGAGCAGGTCGACGGCAGTTCCGGAGACGGGGCCGAACTCAGGCCAGCCGTCGTCGTCCTGGGGGTAGCCCATGCCCGATCCCAGGGCCGCGAGGACGAGCATGAGCAGGACGACGGTGATCACGTACGTCACGGCCACGACCAGGGTCCCGAGCAGGGGGCGCCACCACCGGTAGCGGGGTGAGAGCCGGGCCAGGCGGTGGTACGGGAACTGCTCGCTGGGCTGCGCCTGCTCAGGGGGCAGCAGCAGTGGCTGTGGGTGTGTCATGCCGTCAGCCTGCCGAAGGACGGCGCGGACGCGCCATCCGCCCCCTGCTGTGGCCCGGGGGTGGGGCCGGGACGGCGCGCCCGGCGGGTCGGCCCTGCCCGGTGGCCGTGGAGCCCGGCAGGGCGGTCCGCGGACCGGCTCGCCCAGGTCGATGTCCGTTCGCCGCCGGTGCTCCCCCTCGCCGTCGGCTGGGATGGACACATGACTTCACAGACGCATCTGCGGGGCAGGACGGCACTCGTCACCGGCGGCAGCCGGGGCATCGGCGCGGCGACGGCACGGCGGCTGGCGCGGGAGGGAGCGGACGTGGCCGTGACCTACGTGCGGGGCAAGGACGCGGCCGAGGAGGTCGTCCGGGACATCGAGGCGCTGGGGCAGAGGGCGGTGGCGCTGCGCGCCGACGCGGCGGACGCGGCGGACGCGGCGGAGGCGGCGGACGCGGTGCGGCGCGCGGCGGAGGAACTGGGCGGGCTGGACGTGCTGGTGGGCAACGCGGCCGTCGGGCTCATGGGGCCGCTGGAGAGCCTGTCCCTCGCCGACGTCGACCGGCTCCTGGCGGTGAACGTGCGCGGGGTGTTCCTGGCCGCCCGGTCCGCCGCCGAGGTGATGGGGCAGGGCGGGCGGATCATCACGGTCGGCAGTTGTGTGGCGGCGCGGGTGCCGGGGCCGGGGGCCACCCTGTACGCGATGAGCAAGTCGGCGGTGGCGGGGCTGACGAAGGCCCTGGCGCGGGAGCTGGCCGGGCGCGGGATCACCGCGAACGTCGTGCATCCGGGGCCGACGGACACGGACATGAACCCCGCGGACGGCCCGTACGCGTCCGGCCAGGCGGCCATGACCGCCCTCGGCCGGTTCGGTACGGCCGAGGAGGTGGCGTCCATGGTGGCGTTCCTGGCGGGGCCGGAGGCGGCGTACGTGACGGGCGCGGAGTTCTCGGTGGACGGGCGGGTTCGCGGCGTGACGGAACGAGGAGGGCGGGCCGTCAGGTCCCGTCCGTGCGGCGCACGTCCGTCTCGTCCAGGCGGCGCACGTCCTCCTCGTCCCACTTCCTGGTGTCGCGGGGCTGGGTGTACGGCTCGACACGGGGCGGATGGCCGCCGGCGATGGCCCGCTGGCGTACGGTCTCCGCGTCGAACTCGAGGCCCAGCAGGATGGCCAGGTTGGTGATCCACAGCCAGACCAGGAAGACGATGACGCCGGCCATGGTGCCGTAGGTCTTGTTGTAGGAGGCGAAGTTGGCGACGTAGAACGCGAAGCCGGCGGAGGCGGCCATCCAGATCAGCAGGGCGAGGACGCTGCCGGGGGTGATCCACCGGAATCCCTTGACCTTGGCGTTCGGGGTCGCCCAGTAGAGGATGGCGATCATCACGGTGACGAGCAGGACCAGCACCGGCCATTTGGCGATGGCCCACACGGTCAGCGCGGTGTCGCCGAGCCCGAGCGCGTCCCCGGCCCGGCGGGCCAGGCCGCCGGTGAAGACCACGATGAGCGCGCTGGCCACGGCGAGCACCATGAGGACGACGGTGACGCCGACGCGCACCGGCAGGAGCTTCCAGACCGGGCGGCCCTCGGGCATGTCGTAGACGGCGTTGGCGGCGCGGATGAACGCGGCCACGTAGCCGGAGGCCGACCAGACGGCCAGCACGAGACCGACGATGGCCAGGAGGGAGCCGGTTCCGGCACCGTGCTGGAGCTGTTCCACCGCCCGGGTGATGATGTCGCGGGCGGGGCCGGGCGCCAGGTTCCGCAGGTTGGCCAGGACCCTGTCCGTGACCGACCGGCCGGCGACGGCCAGCAGGGAGACCAGCACCAGCAGGGCCGGGAACAGGGACAGGACGGCGTAGTACGTGAGCGCGGCGGCCCGGTCGGTCAGCTCGTCGTCCCGGAACTCGCGCAGCGAGCCCCTGAACACCGCCGGCCACGCGCGCCGGGGCAGCTTCGCTGGGCTGTCCGGAGCCCGCTGCTCGACGTCCTGGTCGGGCCCCGCCTCGTCCGGCGCCGGGATGCGCGGTGCCGTGGTCTCGTCGGCGGCCTGCCTGTGGTGCCGCCGTGGTACGTGCAGCTTCGCCATACCGGACGAGTAACCCCGCGGGGTGTGATCACGCCTCCGGTTCACCCGTCGCGGCGGCTCCACCGCCGCACGCACGCCCTCCGCCCGGCAACGGGACGGAGGGCGTGCGGGCAGGCCGCCGTGCCGGGCTCAGTGCGCGTTGGCGAACCGCTTGAACGCGGCCTTGGTGCCGGAGCCCGCGATGCCGTCGATGGGACCGCGGTAGCCGTAGCTGTCCTTCAGGAGCCGCTGGAGCGCCTTGATGGTGCCCTTGCCGACGACGCCGTCGATCGGGCCGGTGTAGCCCCAGTACTTCTTCAGGCAGCGCTGGAAGGCCTTCCAGCTGTTGGTCCCGAGCTTGCCGTCGATGGAGTCGCGGTAGCTCCAGTACGTCTTCAGCCAGCGCTGGACCTTCTTCGCCTGGGCGGCGCTCAGGCCGAGGTTGTTCACCGCCTGCGGGTTCCCCAGCAAGATCGCCTCCGCGGCCGGCTCCATCGTCGACCACCGACGGTATCCGGCGAACGAACTGCTCACGGACGGACGGGCCGTCGGTT
>NZ_JBEXKG010000290.1:0-5116 GCF_040609555.1 Streptomyces sp. NPDC004658 | reverse complement strand
CCGCGCACCGCACCCCGGCCCGTCCGGAGCCCACGGCCACGGCACCGCTCCGCCTCGGGGGTGCCGGGCCGCGCCGCGCATGCCGGGCAACGCGGTGGCGGCCGGCAGGACCACTGCCGGCGCGGTTCGCCCAGCGTCTCCGGCCAAATGGCGCTGACCTGGGGAAAGTTGCCGTGACCGCACTGTCGGGACCGGGTTTGGCCCCGCCGGACGGCGAGAGCTACGGTGGGCGGTCGGCAATGATCAGGGCGAGGAGCCGGCCGACCGGCGGACCTGGCTGTGCGAGAGGAGAGGATGAGAGTGCCCGAGCAGGACACGGCCGAATCGGCACCGCAGGTGGTGAGTTCCTTCCTGGAACGGCGCAAGGAGCAGATCGCCCAGCGCTGGGCCGACGCCCCCCTGTTCCGTTCGGTCTTCACCGTCTCCCGTGACGAGGCGGTCGAGGCGTGCAAGGCCGTGGTGGACGCGCTGTCCGAGGTGGCCGTCAGCGGACGGCTTGAGGACATCGGGGCTCCCGGCTTCGCGGCGGTGCGCGACCAGTTGGGCCGGATGACCCAGACCCGGACCCGCGCCGGATCCACTCCGGCACAGATCGCCGACGAGGTGGCCGGCCTGCGCGTCCCCGTGGTCGAGCTGCTGCGCGAGGAGTTCGCCGACCCCTCCACCGAGCAGGCCCAGCAGAGCGTGCTGGCGCTGACCCTGCTGTTGGGGACGCTGCGCCTGGTGGTGATGGAGACGGCGCTGGACGCCAACGCCGAGTTGATCGAGCGGCAGCGCCAGCAGCTGCTCGAAGTGGCCACTCCCGTCATCAAGTTGTGGGAGGGCACGGTCGCCGTACCGCTGATCGGGACGCTGGACAGCGCGCGCAGCCAGGTCGTGATGGAGTCGCTGCTGGAGGCCATCGTCGACCAGCGGGCCCGGTACGCCATCCTGGACATCACCGGCGTACCGACGGTGGACTCGCTCGTCGCGCAGCACCTGATGAAGACGGTGGCCGCGGCGCGGCTGATGGGCGCGGAGTGCATCGTGTCCGGGATCCGCCCGGCCATCGCGCAGACCATCGTGCAGCTCGGCATCGACCTGGGCTCGGTCCTCACCCGGGCCTCGCTGTCCGACGCGCTGGCCTACGCGCTGGGCAAGCAGGGCATCGAGGTGTCCCGTGCGGACACGGGTGCGAGCGCCCGGTGAACCAGCCCACCCCCGCCCAGCCGTCCCAGGTGCCGGTGCTCGCCCTGGGCGACGTCCTGCTGGTCTCCCTGCAGGGCGAGCTGCACGACGGCATGGCCGAACAGTTGCAGCAGGACATCACCAACCGCATCGCCACCAGCCGGGTGACCGGTGTGGTCCTCGACATCTCCGGCGTGGACATCGTCGACTCGTTCCTCGGCCGGGTCCTCGCGGAGATCGCCTCCACGGCCAGCCTGCTGGCGGCCCGTACGGTCCTGGCCGGCATGCGGCCCGCCGTGGCGATCACCCTGGTCGAGCTGGGGCTCACCCTGCCCGGCCTGGTCACCGCCCTGGACGTCGACCGTGCCATGGAACTGCTGTCCCAGAGGGGGAGCTGATGCGGTCGTCCGGCCAGGTTTCCGCGACGAGCCTGCCCATCGGCTCGGACGCGGATCTGGCCTGGGTCCGGCAGCAGGTGCGGCAGTGCGCGGCGCAGCTCGGCTTCGGTCTGGTGCAGCAGACCAAGCTGGTGACGGCGGCGAGCGAGCTGGCCCGGAACACGCTGGTGCACGGTGGCGGCGGGCGGGCGGAGATCACGCCGCTGGACAACGGCCGCACCCGGGGCCTGCGCATGAGTTTCATCGACAGCGGTCCGGGCATCCGCGACCTGGAACTGGCCATGACCGACGGGTACACCTCCGGCGGCGGCCTCGGACTCGGGTTGAGCGGAGCGAAGCGGCTGGTGCACGAGTTCAGCGTGGACACCGAGCCCGGCCGGGGGACGACCGTCACCGCCGTCGCCTGGGTGGCCCAGGTCCCCGCGTCCCGTCCGGGGGTGGGATGAGCCGGGTGTGGGAGATCCCGGTGCACGACTCCACGCGTGTCCGGGACGCCCGGATCGCGGCCCGCGAGGCGTGCGGACGGGCGGGCCTCGCCGCCGCGCGCACGGCGGCCGCGGAGCTGGTCGCCACCGAGCTGGCCACCAACCTGCTCAAGCACGCCGGCGGGGGCCGCATGGTGGTCAATCTGGTGATGGCGCCGGCCGGCGGGGAGGACACGTCGGTGCAGCTGTTCTCGCTGGACAACGGCCCCGGCATCGCCGACGTCGACGCCGCGCTGCGGGACGGCTGGTCCACCGCGGCCGGGTCGCTCGGCGCGGGCCTGGGCAGCTGCCGGCGCAGCGCCAACGCCTTCCACCTGTACAGTCTGCCGGGCCGTGGGACGGTCGCGGCGGCGCGGATCGACCGCGATCCCGGCGGGCGCGGGACACCGGCGGCACCGGTACCGGCGGGCGGGATCACGGTCGCCCTCACGCGGGCCGAGCAGTGCGGTGACGCGTGGAGCTGGGTGCGTTCCGGGAGCCTGCTGACGCTGCTGCTCGCGGACGGCCTGGGCCACGGTCCGAAGGCCGCCCACGCCTCCGACGCGGCGGTGGCGGAGTTGCGCCGCACCGCGCATCTGCCGCCGGCCGACATCCTGCGCCGGCTGCACACCGCGCTGCGGCCCACCCGGGGCGCCGCGGTCACCGTGGCCCAGGTGGACACGGACCGGGGGGAACTCACCTTCGCGGGCGTCGGCAACGTCGGCGCCCGGGTGCGCACCGGGGACTCCTGGACGTCCCTCGTCTCCCATCCGGGGATCGTCGGCGCGTACTTCCCGGCGCACGTGCCCGTGCGCCGGGTGCCGTGGCACCGGGACAGTCTGCTCGTCGTGCACAGTGACGGACTGCCCAGCCGGTGGCGGCCGCCGGAGGACCCCCGGCTGCTCGCCCAGGACCCGTCGGTGGTCGCCGCGGCCATCCTGCGCGACGCGGGCAGCCCCGCCCGCCCCGTACGCGACGACACCAGCGTGGCCGTACTGGCCCCCGACCGCCGGACCAGCGCCGATGACAGCCGCCTCTGAGAACTGGACGATCGCCTCCGCCGCCGACGCGGCCCGCGCCCGTGCCCTGCTGGCGCGGCTCACCGCGGACGCCGGGGTGCCCGCGCTCGACCGCGCCCGCTTCCTGGCCGCGCTCGGCGCCGGCCTGCGCCGTGCTCTCGGCAGCGGTGGCGCGGACCTGACCGTGACGACGGGTGCGGGCGGGCAGCTGCGGGTCGCCCTGGGCGGTGCGGAGCCGTGGCAGCACACGCTCGTGTGCCCGGCCCCCGTGACCGGCCCGCTGCCCCGCCTGGACGAGGCCCCGCTCGCCGAGGCCCTGCTGGGCGCCGACGAGGACACCGCGGCGGTGCTGGCGCACCTGGCGGAGACGGAGAAGCTGCTGCGGTTCCACCGGGAGGAGCTGCACCAGACCAACCAGGGCGTGCTGGCGCTGCACGCCGAGCTGGAGGCGGCGGCTCTGGCGCAGCGCGAACTCCTGGAGGCGGAGCGGGCGGCGCGCGCCGAGGCGGAGAAGGCCCGCCGTCTGCTGACCTTCCTGGCCAACGCGAGCGCGGTGCTGAACGCCTCCCTCGACCACGAGGACATCCTGCGCCGGCTGCCCGAGCTGCTGGTCCCGGAGTACGCGCGGCACGTCGACGTCTGGCTCGTGGACGACGAGCGGATCCTGCCGGCCGAGCGGGCGGCGGCCACGGTGACGGCGGCGCGCACCGGCCGTCCGCAGCACGCGGGCCCCCATCCCGGTGAGCTCCCCGGCGTGGACGACCTGCCGGCCTCCGCGCTCTCCCCGGACCGGCCGCTGCTGTGCCTGCCGCTCGGCGCGCGCACCGTGCAGGGGGTGCTGACGCTGGCGGCACCCGGCGAGCGCTTCGACCCGGACACCACGGTGATGCTGCTGGAACTGGCCCGGCGGGCCGGCATCGCCCTGGACAACGCCCGCCAGTACGAGCAGCACCGGGACGTGGCGGAGGCCCTGCAGCGCGCCCAGCTGACGGAACTGCCCACCACCCCGGGCCTCGACCTGGCCGCGCGCTATCTGCCGGCGACGCACGGTCTGAACATCGGCGGCGACTGGTACGACGCGTTTCCGCAGCCGGACGGCAGTGTGCTGGCGGTGATAGGGGACGTCACGGGGCACGGGCTGCGCGCGGCGGTGATCATGGGCCAGCTGCGGACCGCGCTGCGCGCCTACGCCGTCGAGGGCAACGGCCCGGCGCGCATCCTCACCCTGCTGCACCGGATGCTCCGCCATCAGCAGCCGGAGCTGTACGCGACCTGTGCGATCGCCCGGTTCACGCCCGGGGAGCCCGGGGTGGTGTGGGCGGCGGCCGGGCATCCCCCGGCCATCGCGCGCGGCCCGGACGGCGAGGTGCGGGTGCTGGAGGCCAGACCCGGGATCATGCTGGGGGTTCCGCTGGCGTTCTCGTACGAGGAGCACACGCTGGAGCTTCCGGTGGGCTCGACGCTCGCGCTGTACACGGACGGCCTGGTGGAGCGACGGTCGGCCGGGATCGACGCGGGCATCGACCGCCTCGCCCAGGCCATGGGGGCGCTGGGCCGGTCGGATCTGGCGGATCTGAACGGGGCGGCCGACGCGCTGCTCAAGCCGATGCTGCACGACTCCGAGCACGACGACGACATCTGCCTGTTGCTGTGCCGCACCACGCTGGAGTGAGGAGCCGTGGGGGGGGGGGCCCGGGGGGGGGGGGGGGGCGGCGGGCGGGGGGGGGGGGGAGGGGAGAGGGCTGCCCGGGGGGGGGGAGCCGGCGCGGGGCCGTGGCTCGTACTGCGGACAGGTGACCGAGGCCGTCAGGCGGCGGACGGGAAGCGTTCCCAGACCCGGTGGGCGCCGAGCAGCCGGATGAGCTGCTGGAGCGCGGCGGTGGCGGTGTCGTCGGCGATGACACCGGGCGCCTCCAGCGGGATGCCGGCCGCCTCCAGGGCGCTCTGTCCGCCCTTGGCGGCGCCGATGGCCTTTCCGTGCCGGTAGGCCTCCGCCAGCAGCAGCCCCACCCGCGGGTCGGGGGTGGCCTGGTGGCCGTTGGGCCCGCCCGCCTTGGCGTCCCGGGCG
>NZ_JBEXKG010000289.1:0-5169 GCF_040609555.1 Streptomyces sp. NPDC004658 | reverse complement strand
CGCGGAGCGGGCCCGGCGCCTCGCGGGCCTGCTCACCAGCGTGCCGTGGCTGCGCCGCGTCCCCGCCTACTTCATCGCCTACGGCGCCCTGCGGGAACGCCCGCCCGAGGAGTCGACGCGACCGCGGGCGGCGGGCACACCGGCGGGCGGACGCTCGCGTTGAGTGGGTCAGGTCACATATGACCTGGTACGCACCCCCTCCCGGCCGTACCCGGCGCCGGGCTACCGTTGCGGGGAGCCCTGTACCCCTTCGCACCTCGGACGGCCCGGCTGTGCTCACTGATCTGTCCCCCCTGATAGCCGCGACGGCACGCTGGCTGACGGTCGCCTACCCGGCGTGCGGCGGCGCGCTGGCCTCCGCGCTGTGCGAGGCGCAGGCCCGGCAGGCGGTGACGGTCGCCGCCTGGCTGCGGTACCCCACGGCGCTCGACGCCGGGCTGGTCACCATGGCCGGTCCCGGAGGCGCGGCCCGCCTCGACTGGATCGCGGGCGCCGAGCGGGACGGCGGACACCCGGCCGAGGACTGGGCCTGGCGCACCTGGGTGGACGAGGTCGTGGCCAGCTGGGCCGCCGCCCTGCTCACCGACCCCGAGCTGGCCGAGCTGGCCGTCGCCGCACTCGCCGGGAGCGAGCACGCCGCGACGCCGACCGAGTTCCGCCGGCTGCTCTCCCCCGACGACGGCGACCGCAGCGCGGCGGCCCTGCTCCGCCACCCCGACCTGCTGTGGCCGGTGGCCGAGCTGCACCACGACCAGCTCGTGGACCGGCTCGTCCCCGGGGAGACCCTCGCGGCCTGAGACGACGGCACGGCAGCCGCCCGGGTCCGTGCCGGCGGGCCCGCGCGCACGGACGCGGGCCACCGGCTGAGCCCCGGTGTCGTACGCCCCCACCGGGGTACTGCGGAGCTGATGCGGGAGCCGCCCGTCGCGGGAAAGGCTCGGCCATGACCTTCAAGAACCCCGTCCACCGCGGCGGCCCGCGCCGCGGCCGGTTCGAGCAGCTCGCCGAGTACGCCTCGAACTTCACCAGCTCACCGCTGTTCTTCCTGTTCTGCCTGCTCCTCGTCAGCTTCTTCGCCGCCTCCCACGTCGCCCATCTGCCGCTGGAGGTGCTGCTCCTCGCGGGCGAGTCCATGACGGCGGTCACCCTGCTGCTCCTGGCCCTGCTGAAGAACTCCGAGATGCGTGCCGAGCACGCGATCCAACGCAAGCTCGACGCGATCGCCGCCGCCCTGCTGGAGGCGCACCAGGACAACCGGAGCCAGGCCTTCGAGGACCTGCGGAATGCGATCCGGATGGAGGAAGAGACCTGACCGGGGCCGGCGAAACGCCGCAGCGGTCCTTCCCGGCACCCGGACGAGCGACGACCATGCCGTGTCATGGACATTCTGCTCGTCGCCAGCGCGTTCAACAGCCTCTCCCAGCGCCTGTACGCCGAACTGTCGGACCTCGGGCACCGGCTGGACGTCGTGCTCGCCACGCACGGCCCCGACCCCGTCCGGGCCGCCGTGCGCGAGCTGCGCCCCGACCTGATCATCGCGCCGATGCTCAGGACGGCCCTGCCCGAGGACGTGTGGCGGGAGCACACCTGCCTGATCGTGCACCCCGGCCCGCCGGGGGACCGGGGCCCCTCCTCGCTGGACTGGGCCATCGCCGGCGGGGCCGGGCAGTGGGGCGTGACCGTGCTCCAGGCCGAGGCGGCCATGGACGCGGGCCCGGTCTGGGCGGCCGAGCCCTTCCCCGTGACCGCCGTCGGCAAGAGCGACCTGTACCGCAACGAGGCCTCCGACGCCGCCGTCACCGCCGTCCTGACCGCCGTACGACGCTACGCCGACGGTGCGTACAAGCCCCTGCCGCAGACCGACGAGTCGGTCACCGTCGTCTGGCGCGACGCCTTCCGGCAGGAGCGGCGGAGGATCGACTGGGAGCACGACGACACCGGTACGGTCCTGCGCAAGCTGCGCGGCGCCGACTCCCAGCCGGGCGTCCTGGACGAACTCCTCGGCCACGAGGTGTTCCTGCACGGCGGGCACCCGGAGGACGAGCTGCGCGGCCGTCCCGGCACCCTGCTGGCCCGGCGCGCGGGCGCCGTCTGCCGGGCCACCCGCGACGGTGCCGTCTGGATCCCGGAACTGCGCCCCCGCAAGAACTCCGGCGACCCGGCGCCCTTCCGCCGCCCGGCCGCCTCGGTCCTCGCCGCGTACCGGCCCGGCCTCGCCCTCCCGGAGGTCCCCGCCCCGCTGGACCTCCCGCCCGGCCGGCGCACCTGGACCGACATCCGCTACCGGCAGCACGGCGACACCGGCTTCCTCGCCTTCTCCTTCCCGGGCGGCGCGATGAGCACCGACCAGTGCCGCAGACTGCTCGCCGCCTACACCGAGGCGCTCACCCGGCCCACCCGCGTCCTCGTCCTCGGCGGCACCCGCGACTTCTTCTCCAACGGCATCCACCTGAACGTCGTCGAGGCGGCCCCCGACCCGGCACAGGAGTCCTGGGCCAACCTCAACGCCATGGACGACCTCGTGGAGGCCGTGCTGCGCACCACCGACCGCCTGGTGGTCGCCGCGCTCGGCGGCAACGCGGCGGCCGGCGGGGCCATGCTCGCCCTCGCCGCCGACCAGGTGTGGTGCCGCACCGGCGTCGTCCTCAACCCGCACTACCGGCGCATGGGCCTGTACGGCTCCGAGTTCTGGACGTACACCCTGCCGCGCCGCGTCGGCCCGGAGCAGGCCGAGCGGCTGACGACGCAGGCCCTGCCGGTCAGCGTCGCGACCGCCGCACGGCTCGGCCTGGTGGACCGGCTGGTGCCCGCCACCCCGCGGGACTTCACGGCCGAGGTGGAGCGACTGGCGACCGGACTCGCCGCCACGCCGGACCTCGACCGGCGGATCGCGGCCAAGGCGGCGGCACGCGCCGCCGACGAGCGGGAACGGCCCCTCGCCCGCTACCGGGAGGCGGAACTGGCCCGCATGCACGCGATCTTCTTCGACCCCGAGGCCCCCTACCACGCCCTGCGCTCGGCCTTCGTCCGCAAGACACCGGGCGGATCGGCCCGGCCCCTCGCCCCGGCCGCCGGGGACACCCGGTGACGCCGCGCCTGCTGGTGGCCGGCGTCGGCAACATCTTCCTCGGCGACGACGCGTTCGGCCCCGAGGTGATCCGCGCCCTGGACCAGCGCCCGCTGCCCCCCGGGGCCCGGGTCCACGACTACGGCATCCGCGGCCTCGACCTCGCCTACGACCTGCTGTCCGGCTGCACCACCGCCGTCCTCGTCGACGCCGCCCCGCGCGGGCACCGCCCCGGCACCCTCTCCCTGATCGAGGCCGAACCGCCGGACGGGACCGTCCCGCCCGAGGCCCACGGCATGGACCCGGCGAAGGTGCTGGCCCTGGCCGCCCACCTGGGTGACGAACCCCTGCCCAGGGTCCTCGTCCTCGCCTGCGAACCCGGCGTCCTGCCGAGCGACGACGACCTCCTCCCGGGCCTCAGCGCGCCGGTGCGGGAGGCGGTCGACCGGGCCGTCGACGCCCTGCACGCGCTCGTCCCCGCCCTCCTCGCCGACCCCGCCGGACCACTGCCCCCGTTGGGCTGCCCGATGGAATCCGGGACCCCGCACTCGGCTGCGCTGCCCGGCACGGCGTCCGCCGCGGCCGAAGATCGGTGAGACCCCCGGGCCGCAGCGGACGCGGCCCGGGCACCACCGCACCCGAGGAGCAGCGCCCATGTGCCGGTCCGACGTCAAACAGGCCGTACTGGCGAAGAACGACGGCCTGGCCGCGAGCCTGCGCGACGACCTCGCGCGGCGGGGCGTGACCCTGGTCAACCTGCTGTCCAGCCCGGGCAGCGGCAAGACCGAACTCCTGGCCCGGGTGCTGACCCGCGCCGGGGAGCGGGGCGTCCCGGTGGCCGCGCTCACCGCGGATCTCGCGACCGAGAACGACGCCGTCCGGCTGGCCCGGTCCGGTGCGCCCGTCCAGCAGCTGCTCACCGACGGGCTGTGCCACCTGGAGGCCCGCCAGGTCGGCGCCCGGCTGACCGGCTGGCTGCCCCCGGACATCTCGGTGCTCTTCGTGGAGAACGTCGGCAACCTGGTCTGCCCGGCCGCGTACGACCTCGGGGAGACCCTGCGGATCGTGCTCATGGCCGTCACCGAGGGCGAGGACAAGCCGCTGAAGTACCCGACCGCGTTCGGCTCCGCCCACCTCGTCGTGATCACCAAGACCGATCTCGCCGGACCGGCCGGCTTCGACGAGAGCCTCTTCCACGAGAACGTGCACCAGGTCAATCCGGGCGTGGAGATCATCCGAACCTGCGCCCGCACCGGCACCGGCGTCGGCACCCTCCTCGACCGCGCCCTCGCCGCCCGCGACGGCGCCCCGCCGCACCGCCCGCCGCTCGCCCCGCACCCGCACCACCACCCCGCCTCCGCCCCCACCTCGTGACCGCGCCCGTCACCGGCCCGGTCCGCCGCCGGATCACCGTGCGCGGCACCGTCCAGGGCGTCGGCTTCCGGCCGTACGTGCACCGGCTGGCCGCCGGACTCGCGCTGGCCGGCTTCGTCGGCAACACCGCTGACGGCGTGCTCATCGAGGTCGAGGGCCCGCCGGACGACGTCGAGCGGTTCGCCGTCCGGCTGACCGAGCAGCCGCCCCCGCTCGCGACCGTGACCGGCGTGGGCTGGGAGGACGTCCCCGCCACCGGCGCCACCGGCCCCTTCACCATCCGCCCCACCGAACGCTCCCCGGGCCGCACCCAGCTCCCGCCCGACACCGCGACCTGCGCCGACTGCCTCCGCGAACTCGCCGACCCCGGCGACCGCCGGCACCGTCACCCCTTCGTCACCTGCACCCACTGCGGCCCCCGCTTCACCATCGCCACCGGCATGCCCTACGACCGGCCCGCCACCACCATGGCCGGCTTCCCGATGTGCCCCGCCTGCGCCCGCGAGTACGGCGACCCGGCCGACCGGCGCTTCCACGCCCAGCCCGTCGCCTGCCCCGGCTGCGGCCCGCGCCTCGCCCTCGTCCCGGCCGCGGGCCTCGGCGTCCGCCCGGCCCCGGACGCGAAAGCCCACGCCCCGGCACGGGCGCTGCGCGCCCCCGGGCGGAACCTCCCCGGCAAGGGCGTCGGGGGCTACCACCAGGCCAGCGCCGCGACCGACGCGCGGGCC
>NZ_JBEXKG010000288.1:0-5208 GCF_040609555.1 Streptomyces sp. NPDC004658 | reverse complement strand
GTCGTTCACCAACTTCTCTCTCGCCTCGGCAGCAGGACCAGTGTCCGGGGTCCGGTGGGGACTCCGGGGGAAGCAGTGGCCGCGACTGTACCCGGCGGTATGCGACGCCGACAATCTTCGAAGGCCTCCCGGCGCTCAGGAAACGGGCAATCGGCCGTCTTTCGACGAGCTGCTCACACAGCCTTGGCTCTATGTTCGAAACCCGTTCTATTTGTGGCGCGGTGGAGCGTTGACCGGGCGGGGTTGCCGGCCCGTCCTGGGCCACTTTCAGGCCACGGACGCGGTACCGGTGGACGCCCGGTCCGCCTCGTCTGCGTCGAGCGCCTCGCGGACAGCGGCGGCCACGGAGGGGTGCACGGGCAGGGCGAGATGGCCGACGCCGCTCACGCGTACGTTGACCGCGTCGAGGTCCGGGTGGTCGATACGGGCCGCCTCGACCGGAACGATCACCTGGTCCAGCTCGCTCCAGAAGCTGACGAACCGGGTGCGGCAGCCGGGCGCGGGCAGCCGCAGCTCCTCGATCGGCGCCGAGCCGCTGCGCATCTGGCGCACGATGGGCAGGGCGCCGGCCAGCGGGGCGACGGCGGTGCCGCCGTGCGGCGTGCCGAGGGTGACGAGGGTGCGGACCCGCTGGTCACCGCCCAGCCGCTGCACGTAGTAGCGCGCTATCAGGCACGCGCTGGAGCAGGACGGCGGTGAGCGCCGCGAGTTCGGCCGGGCCGGCCGAGCCTCGCTCGATCCGGATCAGCGGGGCGGTGGTCGTGGTCATCGGGGCACTCCTTTGCTGCGGGGTCGGTCCGGGGGCCTGCGGGAGGCCTTGCGGGGCCGGTGCGAGGTGGGGGTGACGCCGGTGCGGGGCCGGTGCCGCGGGGTACGCCGTGGGGTTCACTGCGGCGGGTTCCCGTGCTTGCGGGCGGGGAGTTCGGCGTGCTTGGTGCGCAGCATGGCCAGGGACCTGATGAGGACCGCCCGGGTCTGCCGGGGATCGATGACGTCGTCGATCAGGCCGCGTTCGGCCGCGTAGTACGGGTGCATCAGCTCGGACCGGTACTCGTCGATCTTCCGCCGCCGGGTGGCCTCGGGGTCGTCGGACGCGGCGATCTCCCGGCGGAAGATGACGTTGGCGGCGCCCTCCGCGCCCATGACCGCGATCTCGTTCGTCGGCCACGCGTAGGTGAGGTCGGCGCCGATCGAGCGGGAGTCCATGACGATGTAGGCGCCGCCGTAGGCCTTGCGCAGGATGAGGGAGATGCGGGGCACGGTGGCGTTGCAGTACGCGTACAGCAGCTTCGCGCCGCGGCGGATGATGCCGTTGTGCTCCTGGTCGACACCGGGCAGGAAGCCCGGGACGTCGACGAGGGTGACCAGAGGGATGTTGAAGGCGTCGCACAGCTGGACGAAGCGGGCGGCCTTCTCGGATGCCTCGATGTCCAGCACACCGGCCGTGGCCGCGGGCTGGTTGGCGACGACGCCGACCACGTGTCCGTCGAGCCGGGCGAACGCGACGACGATGTTGGTGGCCCACAGGGCGTGCACCTCGACGTACTCGCCGTCGTCCACGATCTCCTCGATGACCGCCCGGACGTCGTAGGACCGGTTGGGGTCGGCGGGGACCAGGTCCAGCAGGGCGTCGTTCGGGCGGTCGGCGGGGTCCTCGGTGGGGACGACGGGCGCCGTCTCCCGGTTGTTCGACGGCAGCAGCCCGAGCAGGAAGCGCACGTCCTCCAGGCAGCTCTCCTCGTCGTCGTACGCGAAGTGCGCGACGCCACTGGTGGCGGCGTGCACGTCGGCACCGCCCAGCCCGTTCTGGCTGATCTCCTCGCCGGTGACGGCCTTGACCACGTCCGGGCCGGTGATGAACATCTGCGAGGTGCCGCGGACCATGAACACGAAGTCGGTCAGGGCCGGTGAGTAGGCCGCGCCGCCCGCGCAGGGCCCGAGCATGACGCTGATCTGCGGGATCACCCCGGAGGCGCGGGTGTTGCGCTGGAAGATGCCGCCGTAGCCGGCGAGCGCGGTGACACCCTCCTGGATGCGGGCGCCGGCACCGTCGTTGAGGCTGACGACCGGGGCGCCGGCGGCCTCCGCCATGTCCAGGATCTTGTGGATCTTCTGGGCGTGCGCCTCGCCGAGCGCGCCGCCGAAGATGCGGAAGTCGTGGGCGTAGACGAAGACGGTACGGCCGTCCACCGTGCCCCAGCCGGTGACGACACCGTCCGTGTACGGCTTCCTCGCCTCCAGCCCGAACCCGGCCGCGCGGTGCCGGCGCAACGGCTCGACCTCGTGGAACGAGCCCTTGTCCAGCAGCAGCTCGATGCGCTCGCGGGCGGTGAGCTTGCCCTTGTCGTGCTGGCGCCGGGTGGCCGCCGGGTCGGGTCCGGTCAGGACGGACTCGCGGATCGCCGCCAGTTCCTCCAGGCGCGTGTCGATGGTGCTGTTCTCGGTGGCGGGCATGGTTTCCCCTCCGTGGTCTCTCGGTGATCGGTCAGACGGCGGTGGCGGGGGCGGAGGCGGCAGGGCCGGCGGCCGGGGCGAGCAGGCCGACGGCCGTGGCGAGGTGGGCGGCGTCGTGCGTGGGGTGGGCCGGCAGCTCCGGCGCGATGCGCCGGCACAGTCCCGACAGGACCTTGCCGGGGCCGACCTCCAGGAACAGGTCCGCTCCCGCGGCGGCCATGCGGGTGACCGACTCGGTCCAGCGGACCCGGCCCGTCAGCTGGCGGCGCAGGGTGTCCACGATCTCGCGTGCGCTGGTGACCGGCGCGGCCGTCACCGTGGAGATCACCGGCACGGCCGGGTCCCGGAACGGCGTGGCCAGCAGGGCCTCGGTGAACTCCTCCTCCACGGGCGCCATCAGGCTGCTGTGGAAGGGCGCGCCGACGTTGAGGGCCAGCACCCGGCGGGCGCCGGCCGTGCGGGCCGCCGCCATCAGGGCGTCCACGGCCTGCGTCTGTCCCGACACCACGGTCTGCGCGGACTCGTTGTCGTTGGCGACCTCGACGACCCCGGCGCCGCTGTCCCCCACGGCCGCGCACAGGTCCTCCACCGTGCTCAGGTCCAGGCCGACGACGGCGGCCATCCGGCCCGGCATCCGCTCGTTGACGGCGGCCATCAGCCGGCCGCGCAGCCGGACCAGCCGCAGCGCGTCCTGCCAGTCCAGGGCGTCGGCGGCGACGAGGGCCGCGTACTCCCCCAGGCTGTGACCGGCGACCAGTGCGGGGCGCACTCCCTGGCGGAGCAGGACGTCCAGGGTGACCACGCTGGTCAGCAGGATGGCCGGCTGGGTGATCGCGGTGTCGGCGAGGGTGTCGGCCGGACCCTGGTGGCACAGCTCGGTCAGCGGCAGGCCGAGCAGGTCGTCGGCGGGCCGGTAGTAGGTCTCCAGCAGGTGCGGCCAGCGTTCGGCCAGCTCCCGGCCCATGCCCACCCGCTGGGAGCCCTGGCCGGGGAAGACGAAGGCGGTGGCGGTCATAGCGGTGTCTCCTTGTGGTGGCTCGTGGGGCAGGGGGCGACGGGCGGCGGTCGAAGGGGCGGGGCCGGCGGCGCGGAGCCGTGGAGGCTTCCGTCCCCGGGCCGGGCCGGTGCGGTGCCGGCCGTGTTCTGGTGGGGTGTCGGAGGGTGGGCGTGCGGCTGCCCGTGCGGTGGTCGGGCGCGCGTCGTCCCGTCCGGTGCCGGGGTGGAGTCGTACGCCGGGGTGGAGCCGTGCGGTGCCGGGGTGGGACCGGATGGCGGGGCGTGGCGTCCGGGGGGCCGGCCCGGCGTCCGCTCGTGGAGCCACTCCTCGGGCAGTGGACGTACCGTCAACGGACCGTCCGGGACGCCCCGGACGGCGACGGCGGCCCGGTGGGCGGGCCCGCACGGGAGGTCCCTCACCGTCCAGCCGGCGGGTCCGGGCCGGCCGGGGCCGGGGGTGCCCAGGTAGTCGAGGTGCGGGGGGTGGCCGAGACCGGTGCCGAGCCCCTTGAGGTAGGCCTCCTTGCGGGCCCACACCTGGGCGAAGGCAGCGGCGAGCCGCTGCGGTGGCAGCTCGGCCAGCTCGGCCAGCTCGGCCCGCTCGCCGGGGTGCAGCAGACGGGTGCAGACCTCCGTCGTGGTGGCGGCGGGGATGCGCTGGACGTCCACGCCGACGGGGACCGCGGCCAGCCCCAGCAGGGCGCGTCCGCTGCTGTGCGACAGGGAGAAGTGCAGGCCGGGCGGGCCGGAGCCCGGCCGGGGCCGGAGCGCGGGGCGTCCGTGCGGGCCGCCGCAGCCGGGGCACGGCTCGCGGATGTAGGCCACCTCCCGCGGGGGGAGGCCGAGCCGGGCCGCGAGCAGCCGGCGCAGCGCGATGTGGGCGGCGGTGTAGAGCAGGGCGTCCCACGGCCGCCGGAACGACGCGGCCCTGGCCCGTTCCCGCGCGTCGAGCTCGTCGACCGCGAGCCGGCGGCCCACGCTGTGCGGGCCCGGGTAGCGCAGCAGCCACAGGTCCACCGCGCCGGGCGCCGCCGGCGGGGGTGCGTCGTTGGTCGCGTGCGTCATGACGTGCCCGATCCGCTGGTCCGCCCGGACCGCAGGCCCAGGGCGGAGACGGCGAGGCCCGCGACACCGACGGCGGTGACCAGGAGCAGGGCGGGACGGTGGCCCGCCAGGACCTGGGCCGGGGAGGCGCCGGGCCCGGGCCGGTGTGCCGCCAGCAGCGCGGCCACCAGGGCGAGCATCAGCGCGGCCCCGAACTGCACGGCCGTCTGGTAGGCGCCGCTCGCGACTCCCGGCTCGGCGTCCGGTGCCGCCGCCATGGCCTGGAAGTGCAGGGCGGCGAAGCACAGGACGAAGGCGGCGCCGAGCAGCAGCAGGGTGGGCAGGACGTCGGTCGCGTACCGGGTGGGCACGGACGCGCGCAGGTACAGCGCGTAGCCGAGCGGCGGTGCCAGACAACCGGCCGCGATCAGCCGGGCCGCCCCGAACCGGCGCACCATCCGTCCCGAGAAGCCGGCCGACAGCGCCAGCGGCAGCGCGGCGGGCAGCAGGGCCAGACCGGTCCGGGCCGGTGACCAGCCCAGCAGGGTCTGCAGATGGAGGGTGACGAGGAGGAGCAGCCCGAGGTACGAGCCGTTGAGCGCCGCCGCGCCGAACGCCGAGCGCATGGCGGGCTGGACGTACGCGGGCAAGTACCCGTACTACATCCCCTTCTCGCTCTACCCGATGATCGGCAAGGTGGGCGGCCGGGAGGTC
>NZ_JBEXKG010000287.1:0-5277 GCF_040609555.1 Streptomyces sp. NPDC004658 | reverse complement strand
GGCCCCGACCACCTCGCCTCCGGGGCCCCGCGTCCCGGCCCCGCCGCACGCCGACCGGGCCGGCTCGTGGCCGCCGGCACCGCCCGCCGCCGCGCGGGCGGTGCGCCGGCCGTCCACTGAAGGACACCGCTGCGGCCGACGAGGTCTCCACGACTCGACGAGGCAGAACCGCACCGCCCCTCACCCCACCCCACCGGACCAACCCCCACTCGTCCGAAGGACAGCCATGCTCCACACCACCCCCACTCCGCCCCCGGCCGCCGACCCCTCCTGGACCCGGACCCGCCCCAAGCCCGGCTCCCAGGAGCAGGCAGTCCAGGACCGGGCAGCCTGACCCGAGCAGCAACCAGCGGCACGGCTCCCCCGGTTCGCCCCCACCCCCCGGAGCTACGGCATCCCGCCCGCGACCCGCTAGATTCGCCGCCGGTGCGGAGCGTCCGTGCTCTCGGCGGGACGGTCCGCGTCCGCCGTGTGTGCTGTGTGCCGGGGGTCTCATGGGCTGGTCGCTGTTCCGCCGCAACCGGATCGCGTCGGGGCTTCCGGTGCCGGGGCGGTGCGCGCCCGGACGGCATGTGCTGAGCACCGAGCGGCTGTTGCTGTTCACCCCGCGCACCCGGCTGGACGTGGCGGCGGCGCTCGCCGCGAGCGCGGACGCCGAGGCGCAGCGGTGGCTCGGCACCCAGGCGGACGAGGTGCTGCCCGACCCTGCCGTCCGCCGGGCCCTGCTGGCCTGGCGGCCCGCCGGGGAGGACGGCCGCCGGATCCCCCGAGAGCTGGCGGAACCGTTCACGCCGGGCCCGGACGACCCGCTCCTGCTGGTCTGTGTGCGCCGCTCCGACCTCAGCTACGCCGGCGCCCTGGAACTCCAGCACCGGGTGGGCGAGATGGGCGGCTGGCTGGCCCCGGGCTGCCGCGGCCAGGGCCTGGGGGCGGAGCTGTTCCGCGCGGGCCTGGAGCTGGCCCACACCCATCTGGGACTGGCCACGGTCCGGGCCGGGGCCGAGCCCGGGAACACCGCGAGCCGGCGTGCCCTGACCCGCGCGGGCCTCGTCCCCGACCAGGGCCCGCGGCGGCACACCCTGCCCGACGGCCGCGTGGTGGACGCCGTCTGGCACCGGCACGACACCGGGACGCCGGTGCGCTGCCGCTGACCGTCAGGGAGCGTCCCGGCGGCGCCCGGTCACAGTTGCTCGCCGGTGGCCAGGACCGGGTGCTGCCGGCGGCCCGCGGGGAGGGTTCGGAGAACTTCGAGAACTCCGAGGACTTGAGAACTCCGAGGACTTGAGAACTCCGAGAACTCGGAGAACCCGCGGGACTCTGAGGGCATCGCGAGCGCCTTTTTCGGCCGGGGCGGCCTAGTCGACGGCGGTGAAGGCGAGCACGGCGTTCTGGCCACCGAAGCCGAAGGAGTTGCTGACGGCGGCTCGTATCCGCTGCGGCCGGGGCACTTTCATGACGACGTCGAGGTCCAGCGCCGGATCGAGCGTGTCCAGGTTGGCGGTGGGCGGGATCAGCTGGTGGCGCAGACTCAGCACGGTGCAGGCCGCCTCGATGGCTCCGGCCCCGCCGATGGCGTGCCCGATGGTGCCCTTGACCGCGGTGACGGGCGGGGGACGGCGGAAGACCCGGTGCAGCGCGTTGTGTTCGGCGGCGTCGCCCTGCGGGGTGGCCGTGCCGTGCGCGTTGACGTGGTCGACGTCCTCCGGTTCCAGGCCGGCGTCGGCGAGGGCACCGCTCAGCGCGCGGGCGGCACCCTCGCCGGCGGGGTGCGGGGCGGTGAAGTGGTGGGCGTCGCAGGAGGCGCCGAACCCGGCGAGCAGCGCCTCCGGGCGGGCGCGGCGGGCGCGGGCGTGTTCGGTGCGCTCCAGGACGAGGACGGCGGCGCCCTCGCCGAGGACGAAGCCGTCGCGGTCCCGGTCGAACGGGCGGGAGGCCGCGTCCGGGATTGCGGCGCGGCGGGACAGGGCCCGCATCTGGGCGAAGCAGGCGGCGGTCATGCGCAGCCGGGCCGACTCGCTGCCGCCGGCCAGGACGAGGTCGCACCGCCCGGACAGCAGCCAGTCCCGGGCCAGGCCGATCGCGCTGGTGCCGGAGGCGCAGGCGGTGCTGACCACCATGTTGGGGCCCAGGGCACCGAGGTCCAGGGCGATCTCGGCGGCGGCCATGTTGGGCACGCTGCGCGGCAGTGCGAGCGGCGAGACCCGCTCGGGGACCTGGTCGGCGAGCCGGTCGAACTCGGCCTGCCAGCCCTGCATGGAGCCGGTACCGACGCCCATCACCACACCGACCCGGGCTCCGTCCCAGTCGTCCGGGGCGAGCCCGGCGTCGGCGACGGCCTCGCGGGCGGCGAGCAGCGCGAAGGTGGTGAACCGGTCGAGCCGGCGGGCCAGCCGGTGCCCGAGCAGGCCGGCCGCGTCCAGGCCGGGCACCTGGCAGGAGAAGGCCACGGGGAGCCCGGCCAGGGCGGGGTCGGCGGCTGCCATGGACCGCCCGGCGCACAGGCCCGCCCAGGCCGCGTCCCTGCCGATGCCCGCCGGGGTGACCAGTCCCAGTCCGGTGACGGCGACCGGGGCCCGCCGCGTGCCTGCTCTCACCTGCTGCATGAGGCGTGATTATCCGGACCGGTCGGCAGGGGCCCGGGCCGTCGCAACTCGTTCGGCCCAGGTCCGGGCCGGTGCTACCACCCGGATGCGCGAATGTGGACCGGCGGGTGTGAACGCGGCCCGCGGACAGGCATCCCCGCCCGCATCCGCCCGCGCGTCGGGCCCCGGTCCTCACGGGGCCCGCCGTCCTCACGGGGCCCGCCGTCCTCACCGGGCCCGCGTCCTCACGGGTTCCGTCTCCTTCACGACACCCCGCCCAGTCCAGCGCCCCCGCCGGTCCCGCGGCCCCGCCGATTCCGCGCCCCCGCCGGACCTACCCTCCCTCAAGCCCGCCGTCCCCGTCGGACCTGCCGTGGTCCGCGGGGCCTGCCCTCCCCTCCGGCTCCCCGTCGTCTTCCGCGCCGCCCGCCAGGGCGCCGGCCGCGGTCGACCACGCCTGCGCGAGCGCGGTCTCCAGGTCGTCCAGTGGGTGGTCGGACGTGTCCAGCCGGAGGGCGGGGCCGATGTGGACATGCACGCGCGGTCGGCGTACGGGTGCGGTGGCCCAGCCGGCGAGCTGTTTGGCGAGGCTGCCGGAGGAGACCCGGCGGGCGCCCGCGTGCCCGATCGGCAGCACCGGGGCGCCGGTGGACAGCGCGAGGCGGACCACCCCGGACTTCAGGCGTCCGGGCGGGCGGTCGTGCGCGGCGCGGTGACGGGGCAGGCAGCCCTCGGGGTAGACGAGCACGCCGCGCCCGGCGGCGAGGGCGTCGGCGGCGGCCCGGAGTGCTTCCGGGGCGCGGCGGCTGCCCCGGTGGACGGGAACATAGCCCTCCCGGGTGAGGGCCGGGCCCAGCAGGGGCACCCGCCACAGCCCGGCGGTGGCCAGTACGACGGGGCGCAGGCCGAGCCGGTGCAGGGTGCCGATGAGCAGGACCGGGTCGAAGAACGAGGCGTGGTTGGCGGCGAGGACGTATCCGGTGCCGGACGGCCGCACCAGATGCCGGGTGCCGCTCACGTCGGTGTCGCTGAAGACGGGCACCAGGGCCCCGGCCCATGCGGACAGCATCGGGCTCTCCTCTCCGCTGTGTCTCCCCCTGCGCCGATCATCACCGGCACCGCGCCGCCGCGCACGCCCACACTGCCCCGAATGCCTGTTTGACGTGTGGTGGTCAAAGATCACTCCGGTGGGCGCGCGACCGGCACACGGCGTTCCCGCGCCCGCACAGGGGCGGCCGGACGGCTCAGGCGTCGGGCATCAGGCCCGCCGCCACCGTGGCTCCCAGCTCCCAGCACGCCTGGATGTCGGCCTTCGCCGGCTCGCCGGTGACGGTCACCGGCTCGGCCGCCCGGCGCCAGCCGAGGCCCGTGGTGACGGTCTCCACGGCGCGGACGGCACCCGTGACGTCGTTGCCGCCGTGGACGTAGAAGCCGAACGGGCGGCCCCGGGTCTCGTCCAGGCAGGGGTAGTAGACCTGGTCGAAGAAGTGCTTGAGGGCGCCGGACATGTAGCCGAGGTTGGCGGGCGTGCCGAGCAGGTAGCCGTCGGCTTCGAGCACGTCGGAGGCGGTGGCCGACAGGGCCGCCCGGCGCACGACGCGCACGCCCTCGATCTCGGGTGTCGTGGCTCCCGACACGACGGCCTCGAACAGGGCCTGGCAGTTCGGTGAGGGGGTGTGATGGACGATCAGCAGGGTAGGCACATCCGGCACCCTGCCGTGCGCGTACCGTCCCTCGCAAACGGTGGCTGCAGGACGACTTCCAGGGGCGCTTCGAGACGCGGTCCGGGGCCGCGCGACCGGCTTGCCGGGGACGGGGCGCGCGGCGGGGCCGGGACAGGAGGATCAACCGTGGTCGACGAGGACCGCAGGGCGCAGGCCGCCGTGGTGTTCGACGCGCTGGGGCTCAGCTACGAGCAGGCGTTCGCCGGCTCCGCACCGCACCGGGCGTCGCTGCGCTGGCTGCTGGAGCGGCTGGCGCCGGGCAGCAGGGTGCTGGACGTGGGCAGCGGAACGGGCCGCCCCACCGCGCAGACGCTGGCCGAGGCCGGCCACAGCGTGCTGGGGATCGACATCTCGCCGGTCATGGTGGACCTGGCCGCGCGGCAGGTGCCCGGGGCCGAGTTCCGGCTGGCCGACATCCGCAGGACGCCGGTGCCGGAGGCCTCGTTCGACGCCGCGTGCGCGTACTTCTCGCTGCTGCAGATGTCCCGCGCCGAACAGGCGGCCGTCGTGGCGAAGCTGGCCCGCGCGGTACGGCCCGGCGGCCTCGTCGCGCTGGCCACCGTGCCGCTCGACCTGGAGGACATCGAGGCCGTCTTCATGGGGCAGCCGGTACGGGTGACGAGCTTCTCCGCCGAGGCGTTCACCGCGCTGGCCTCCGGCGCGGGCCTGACGGTCGTAGCCGAGGAGCAGACCCTGTTCACCCCGGCCGGTCAGGAGGCGCGCCCCGAGCCGCACCTCTTCCTGCACTGTGTGCGCGGGGCCGGGTGAGGCACAGCCGGTGGACCCCGTCCCGGCCGGGGTTGTCGGTGCCCTCGGTTACAGTGACGGCTCTGAACCGAAGGGGAGGCAGCAGTGCGGGTCGGGGTGGGGGCCGTCGGAGGCCGCATCGTCGTGGCGGCGGCGCTCGCCGCGGTGCTCGGCGGGTGCGCGGAGTCGGCGGACGGCGACGGGAGGAAGTCCGCGGGCGCGGC
>NZ_JBEXKG010000286.1:0-5321 GCF_040609555.1 Streptomyces sp. NPDC004658 | reverse complement strand
CCCGGCGGGCTGCGCGGCCCGGGGTCCGGCGGCGGCAGCGGCCGGCGTGAGCGCCAGCAGGCCCGCCACACAGAGGGAGCAGGCCGACACCGCCGCGCGATAAGAGAATCCGGTGACCATATGATCAAAGTACGAACTTGGTGCGCGTACACCACGCGGCCGGGCCGTTCGGGTCGTTCGGGCAACCCGGATGCCGCACCCGGCCGCTCCGCGGCCGCCCGTCAGGCGGCCGGCAGCGTGGGCCGCACCTGCCGCAGGAACGCGGCGTTGCCGGGTGTGGCGCGCAGCCGCTCCAGCAGGGTCTCCAGCCCGGAGGGTCCGCCCTCCCGGGAGCGCAGCACGCGGCGCAGACCGTGTACGGCCGTCAACTCGGCCGTGCTGAGCAGCAGTTCCTCGCGCCGGGTGCCGCTGGCGTCGATGTCGACGGCGGGGAAGACCCGGCGGCCGGCGAGTTCCCGGTCCAGGCGCAATTCCATGTTGCCCGTGCTCTTCAGCTCCTCGAAGAAGTAGCCGTCGGCGCGGGAGCCGGTGTCCACGAGGACCGTGGCGAGGATGGTGAGGGAGCCGCCCTCCTCCGCCTGGCGCGCGGCGCCGAAGAACCGCTTGGGGCCGAGCAGCGCGCCGGCGTCGACACCGCCGCTCAGGGTACGGCCGCCGGCGGCGGAGGCGTTGTTGTGGGCCCGGCACAGCCGGGTCAGCGAGTCCAGCAGGACGACGACGTCCTCCCCGGCCTCCACCAGGCGCTTGGCCCGCTCCACGACGAGGTCGGCGAGGGCGATGTGCTCCTTGGCCGGCCGGTCGAAGGTGGAGGCGTACACCTCGCCGCGCACCGAGCGGCGCATCTCGGTGACCTCCTCGGGCCGCTCGTCCAGCAGGAGGACCATCAGCCGGCACTCGGGGTGGTTGCCTGCCACGGCGGCGGCGAACTGCTGGAGCAGCACGGTCTTGCCGGTCTTCGGCGGGGCCACGACGAGGCCGCGCTGGCCCTTGCCGACCGGTGCGAGCAGATCGGTGACGCGTCCGGCCAGGCCGGAGGCGGGGTGTTCCAGGCGGAGGCGCCGGTGCGGGTGGAGCGGGGTGAGGTCGCGGAAGTGCGGCCGGGAACCCAGCTCACCGGGAGCGCGTCCGTTGACGCGCGCGACCTCGGTCAGGGCCCGCTGCGCGCCCCTGACGCCTTCGACCAGGTCGCCCTTGCGCAGCCCGTGGCGGCGGATCAGCGCCGGTGCGACCTGCGGATCTGCGGGGGAGGGCAGCAGGCTCGCGGCCCTCAGGTGCCCCTTCCCGTGCGCGTCGATGTCGAGGACACCGGTGACGAGCGGGACAGCCGGGGCCTGCGGGGTCAGGGGCGGGTGTTCGAGTGTGGTGGTCATGGGGTGGAGTCCTTTCGCGGACGGATCAGAACGGAGAAGGGGGAGAGGCCGCGAGCGGGAGGCGGCTGCGCCTGCCTCCGGGCGGCGGGAACGGCACCTCGGGTACGGCGCGGAAGGCCCGTCACGAGGTGGTGCTGAGAAGCTGACGCGCCGGGAGCCGGACATCCGGAAAACGGCGGACGGATCAGCGTGAAGGAGAGAAACTTGCACCGGCGGCCACGGTGGCCGTGCACGAGTGCTGAGGGAACGGTACCACTCGGGGGAGTACCACGTCCGTGACCCGGTCAACACGGCACCGGTTCGGGCTATTCCCGGGGCGGGCGTCCTCTCGGGGAGACGTCAGGAGGACTCGCCTTGTCAGGGGAACGTCAGGAGCGCCCGGCGCCCACCTCGGCCGCCCGCGCCCCGCACCGCCTGGAGCCGGCCGGAGGCTGCCCGCACGCCGTCAACGCCCGCCTGCTGGCCCAGGGTGCCGTGGCCCCGGTCGAGCTGCCCGGAGGCATCGCGGGCATGGCCGTACTCGGGCACGAGGCGCTGAGGGAGTTCCTGCAGCACCCCGGCGTCGCCAAGAACGCACGCCACTTCACGGCCCTGCGCGAGGGCAGGATCGCCGAGGGCTGGCCGTTGCTGACGTTCGCCACCGTGCCGGGCATGACCACCGCCGACGGGGACGACCACCGGCGGCTGCGGTCCCTGGCCGCCCGCGCCTTCACGCCCCGCAGGGTGGAGCAACTCCGGCCGCGCGTCGAGGAGTTGACGGAGTCACTGCTGGACGGCCTGGCCCGGGCCGCCGCCGACGGTGACGGGGTCGCCGATCTGCGGTGGCACTTCGCCCTGCCCCTGCCGCTGGGCGTGATCTGCGAACTCCTCGGAGTGGATGCGGAGTTCCGCGACCGCCTGCACCGGCTCGGCAGCCTGGTCGTGGCCACCGACACCGCACCGGCCGAGGCCGTCGCGGCCAACCGGGAACTCGTCGCCGTCCTGGGCGAGATCGCCGAGGCGAAGGCCGCGCGGCCCGGCGACGACCTCACCAGCGCGCTCATCGCCGCCCGTGACGAGGGCGGCGACCGGCTCAGCGGGCAGGAGCTGATCGGCACCCTGCTGTTGATGATCATCGCCGGGCACGAGACCACCCTCAACCTGATCACCAACGCCGTGCGCGCGCTGTGCGCCCACCCCGAGCAGCTCGGCCTGGTGCGGGCCGGCCGCGCGGGGTGGGCGGACGTGGTGGAGGAGACGCTGCGCTGGGACGCGCCGGTCAGCTACTTCCCCTTCCGCTACCCCGTGCGGGACCTGACCGTCGCCGGCACGCTCCTGCCCGCCGGCACCCCCGTCCTCGCCGGCTACTCCGCCGCCGGCCGAGACCCGGAGGCGCACGGCCCGGACGCCGACCGCTTCGACGTCACCCGCTCCGCCCGGCCCGGCGCCGTACGGCATCTGTCCCTCGGCCACGGTGCCCACTACTGCCTGGGCGCACCGCTCGCCCGGCTGGAGGCCACGGTCGCCCTGGAGCGCCTGTTCACCCGCTTCCCCTCGCTGAGACTCGCCGTGCCCGAAGCCGGCTTGGCGCCGCACGCGGGTTTCGTCGGCAACAGCGTGCGCGCCCTGCCGGTACGGCTCACGGCCGGGTGACCCGCCCCGAGCCGGCCGCGCCCCCGGAGGGAGGGGAACAGAAGTCCGCAGACCATAACGATCCCGGACGTCGGGGGACTTGACCACCAACCGTGCACTATCTTCGCGACATGTCCACGCCACCGCAGTCCTCGCAGCCGGCCGACCAGCCCCCACAGCAGCCCCCGCAGCCCCAGCAGCCCGCGCAGCAGCCGGCCGTGCCGCCGCAGCCGACGGCCTACCCGTACCCGAACCCGCAGTCGCCCCCGCCGGGGACGTTCTACGCGCAGCCCACCCTGGCCGCCCAGCCCACGCCGGGGCAGCCGCAGCCGGGGAACCCGTACGCGCAGACGCCCCAGTACGGGCCCGTGCCGCCCGTCTCGCCCGCCGGTGGCGGTGGCGGTGGCGGGGCCGGCCGTGCGGTGCTGTGGGCCGCCGTCGGCGCGGTCGTGGCCTCCGCCGCGTGGGCGGCCGGCGTCTTCCTCGTCGGCGGGCGGGGCGACGGCGCGGACCTGCGCGGCTACTCGGCCCCCTCCAACCTGTGCTCCAGCGCCGACTACTCGTCCTTCAAGGACGAGTACACCGAGAACGACTCCTCGCCGACCCGCACCTCGCTCAGGGACAAGGCGCTGGACGAGAGTTACTGCAGTCTGGGCCTGAAGAAGTCCGGCTCGTCCTACGCGGACGCCTACCTGACCATGCAGCTGGACCTGCACAAGGAGACCGACCCCGCGCCCGAGTTCACCGCCACCTGGAAGAACTACGGGGACAGTCACACCGGTTACGACGTCGACTCCGTCGAGGGCATCGGCGACGAGGCCTACCTGGTCAGCCAGGACACCACGAACGGCTCGTCCTCCAGCGGCTCCCGGTACGCCACGCTCGCCGTCCGGGACGGCTGGGTGACGTACACGATGAGCTACAGCGTCTACCTCACCTCGTACGACGAGGACAAGGACCCGCCCGCGCTGACCGACGTCACCGACTGGCTGAAGACCGACGCCAAGGCCACCCTGCGGCAGCTGACGGACTGACCGCCGCCGTGCCGCAGCGAGCGCGGCGGTTCACGCCGACCGCGCCTCGGCTTCCTTGACGATCTGCTCGAACCGCGCGCCCATGGCCTCGCCGAGGGCCTGCGCGCCCGACAGGGGACGGACCATGACCATGAGGTCGTCGATCAGGCCGTCCTCGTTCACGTGCAGGAAGTCGCAGCCGGTCAGCTCCCGGTCGCCGACCCGGGCCTGGAAGACCAGCGCGTGGTCCGGGCCGTCCGGTTCGCCGATCTCCCGGACATAGCGGAAGTCCTCGAAGACCTGGACCACCGCGCGCAGCACCGCCGCGGTGATCGCCTTGCCCGGGTACGGCTTGAAGGCGACCGGACTGGTGAAGACGACGTCCTCGGCCAGCAGTGCCTCGATGGCGTCCAGGTCCCTGGCCTCCACCGCCTCGCGGAACGCGCGCATCGGCTCACCCCACTCGCTAGCAACTAGTTGAATAAGTGTGGATGAGACTAATCAACTGGCTGTAGCCTGTCCACATGTCGCTCAAGTACGCCGTCCTGGCCGCTCTGCTGGAAGGCGAGGCCTCGGGCTACGAGCTGTCGAAGGCCTTCGACGTGTCGTTCGCGAACTTCTGGCCCGCGACGCCCCAGCAGCTCTACCGGGAGCTGGAGCGCCTCGCCGGGGAGGGGCTCGTCCAGGCGCGCACCGTGCAGCAGGAACGCCGGCCCAACAAGCGGATGTTCACGCTCACCGAGGCCGGACGGGCCGAGCTGGGCGCGTTCGCCGCCGAGCCGCCCAAGCGGCCCACCGCGATCCGGGACGAACTCCTCATCAAGGTCCAGGCCATGGACGGGGGTGACCCGGAGATCACCCGTGCGCTGATCGAGGAACGCATGGGCTGGGCGCGCGGCAAGCTCGACCGCTACCGGCGGGTGCGCGAGCGCCTGCTCGACGGGCGGACGGAGGAGGAGTTCCTGGGGACCGCGGACCGGGTCGGGCCGTACCTCACGCTCCTGGCCGGGATCGCCTTCGAGGAGGGGAACCTGCGCTGGTGCGAGCGGGTCCTCGCGGTGCTGCGGCGGCGCGGTGACGCCGCGTCAGCCCCGCGGATCGCTCATCAGGGTGGTGATCCCCCGCGGAACGGGGCGTGACCGGGGGAGGGTGCGGCACAGTGGGCGGGTGCCTCGCCGACTTCTTCCGCTGCTGGTGGCGGCGCTGGTGACCGTCGCCGGCTGCACCACCGTCGGCTCCGGTCCCCTGCCCGACACCGCCCGCGCCCGACGCTCCGTCGCGCCCGGCCCGGTCGCGCGGCCCTCGGTGCGCGAGGAGCCGGCGGCAG
>NZ_JBEXKG010000285.1:0-5359 GCF_040609555.1 Streptomyces sp. NPDC004658 | reverse complement strand
TGGTAGAGCTGGTAGCCGACGCCGTGGATGTTGAAGATCCGCTCGGTGACGATCGCCCCGCCCATCAGCGCCCCGATGTCCGTGCCGATGAACGTGACCACGGGGATGAGCGAGTTGCGCAGCAGATGCCGGACGATGACCCGCCGCCGGGGCAGGCCCTTGGCGACGGCCGTACGGACGTAGTCCGCGCGCTTGTTCTCCGCGATCGAGGTCCGCGTCAGCCGCGTGACGTAGGCCAGGGACACCGAGGCCAGGACCAGACCCGGGACGATCAGCTCACCGAAGGGCGCCTGCGGTGACACCGAGGGTTCGATCCAGGCCCACTTCACGCCGAGGAGCAGCTGGAGCAGCAGACCGGTGACGAAGGTGGGGATCGAGATGACGACGAGCGTGATCAGCAGGACGACGGTGTCGACGGGGCGTCCTCGCCGCAGACCGGTGACGACGCCGAGCGTGATGCCGATGACGATCTCGAGCAGGACCGCCACGATGGTCAGCCGGATGGTGACGGGGAACGCCGTGCCCATCAGCTCGGTGACCTTCTGCCCGTTGAACGCCGTACCGAAGTTGCCGGTGAAGACGTTCCCCATGTAGGTGAGGTACTGCTGCCAGACCGGCTTGTCCAGGCCGAACTCCCGCTTCAGCTGGGCCGCCGTCGCCGGGTCGCACGCCCGCTCCCCGCACAGGCCCGCGACCGGATCACCCATCACGTTGACCATCAGGAAGATCAGCAGGGTGGACCCGACGAAGACCGGGACCATCTGGAGCAGCCGCCGGACGACATAGCGCCCCATGACCGCTCAGCCGACCTTGATCTCGTTGTAGACGGGCACGCTGAACGGGTTGAGCGCCACGTGGGACAGCCGGCTGGACCAGCCGGCGCTGCCGTTCTGGTACCACAGCGGGATGGCGGCCATGTTGTCCCGGACGACGCCCTCGGCCTGCTGGAACAGCTTCACGGACTTCGCCTGGTCGGTCTCGGCGTTCGCCTCGTTCACGAGCTTGTCGAACTTCTTGTCCGACCACTGCCCGTCGTTGGAGGAGGCGTTCGTGTAGTACAGCGGCTGGAGGAAGTCCTGGATGAGCGGGTAGTCCATCTGCCAGCCCGCGCGGAACGGCCCGGTCATCTTGTGCTGCCCGATCTGGTTGCGGAAGTCGGCGAACGTACCCACCGGGTTGCCGACGCACGCCTTGTCGTTGCCCAGCACGTTGTTGATGGAGTTGCACACGGCGTCCACCCACTCCTTGTGCGAGCCGGTGTCCGCGTTGTACGTGATCTTCAGCTGACCGCCGGGGATACCGCCGCCCTCCTGGACGAGCTTCTTCGCCTCGGTGGGGTCGTAGTCGCAGGCCGTGCCGCACAGGCCCGCCTTGTAGCCGCCGGCCGCGCCGAGGACGGGCGAGGTCCAGTCGGTGGCCGGGGTGCGGGTCTTGTTGAAGATCGTCTCCGTGATCTGCTCGCGGTTGATCGCCATGGACAGGCCGGTGCGGACCTTCACCGCGCCCGGCGTGTTCCATGCCTTGTCGTAGAAGGGGAACGCGAGCGTCTGGATGATGCCGGCCGGGGTGTTCAGGTACCGGCCGTCCAGGTCCTTGTCGACGTTCTTCAGCTGGGCGGCGGGCACGTCGTCCACCAGGTCGAGGTTGCCGGCCAGCAGATCGTTGTAGGCGGTGTTGTTGTCGGTGTAGACCTTCAGGTCGACCCCGCCGTTCTCCGCCTTGTCCGGGCCGGGGTAGCCCTTCCACTTCCGCAGGCTCATCTGCGAGCCCTTGGTGTACGACTGGATGGTGTACGGGCCGTTGCCGACCGGCTTCTTCAGCCAGGCCGCGTGGTCCGTGAAGAAGACGCGCGGCAGCGGGTCGAAGGCCGCGTAGCCGAGGGTGTCCGGGAATCCGGAGAACTTCTGGCTCAGCCGGACGGTGAAGGTGTGGTCGTCCACCACCTTCAGTCCGGACAGCGTGTCCGCGGTCTGCTTGCCGCTGTCGGGGTGGACCTTGTCGTAGCCGTCGATGTACCCGAAGAAGTAGGCGTTCTTCTGGTTGTTCCGCAGGCTCGCGCCGTAGTTCCAGGCGTCGACGAAGGAGCGGGCGGTCACCTTCTCGCCGTTGGAGAAGGTCCAGCCGGGCTTGAGCTTCACGGTGAAGTTCCGCGCGTCCTTGGTCTCGATGGACCGGGCGAGCCAGTTCTCCGCCTTGCCGGTCTTCGGGTCGTACCGCTTCAGACCCCGGAAGACCATGTCGAGGACCTTGCCGCCCTGCACCTCGTTGGTGTTGGCCGGCTCCAGCGGGTTCTGCGGGTCACCCCACGAGGAAGTGAGGACGGCGCCGGCGCCGCCCCCGCTGTCGCTGCCCCCGCCTCCGGAGCACGCGGTGAGCGCAAATGCCACGGCTGCCGCACATGCGGGCCATACGGCGTAGGTTACTGCTCGCATGAGGTCTCCTTATGGATGGGGTTTGTCGAAGCGGGAGCACGAACGCTCGAAAGGTAGACATCACGGCACCCACGGCGCATCACATGTTTAGGTGAAAAGGAGATAAGTCAGTTAGCGACGTAACATCGCTTGGTGCCCTCTTTGGTGAACTACGAGAAGCGTGGTGGCGGATCAAGGTCTTTGCCCGCGCGGGTGGGGAGGCGACTGTGGGTCACCGCCGCCACCGCGCTGGTGCTGACGGCCGCCGTCTACACCCTGTCCGTCCGAACGGTGACCGGGCAGCGCTGGGAGAACGCGGTACTGGCGGGACGACGGCAGGACGAGACGCTCGCAGCCGCCCGTGATGCGAACCACATGCTGGACCACGTCACCGTGTCCTCACTCGGTGCCGCTGTGGCGATGCTGATGTTGATCGGACTGGCTCGGCGCCGTCCCGCCCTGACGGCGGTGGCCGTCGGCACGGTGGGAATCCCCCTGCTGCTGGCCGAAGTACTCAAGCGCTATGTGCTGAGCCGGCCCGAGCTCGTCGACGCCCCGGCAAGACTGTCGGGCAACAGCTTCCCCAGCGGTCACACTACGATCGCCATGAGTGTGCTGTTCGGGCTTGCTCTCGTCGTGCCCTACCGGTTGCGGGGCATTGCCGTCGGCGTCTGCGCTCTGTGGGCAATCTCCGTCGGCGCCTACACGGTGGCGGCGGGCTGGCACCGGCCCAGCGACACCATCGGGGCGGATCTGCTGGTGCTGGCTGTGGCCTGCGCGCTCGCGGGCCTGCTGGCGCGGACCGGAAGGGTGCGCCCGGCCACCGAGCGCCCATCGCCCCTGAGCGCTTTGTTCCTCGCCCCGCTGTGCCTGGTCACACTGGGCGGCTTGGGAGGTGGCAGTCTGCTCCTGCTGGAGTCGGTGGTCCGTTTGTCACCTGCGGATCCGGCGGTGCCACGTCTGGCCTACGCGGGCGGGCACGCGCTGGCAGCGGGTGCCAGTGCAGCGGTCACGGTGGTGCTGCTCGCTTCGCTGCACCGCATCGACCTCGATGACCCGGCGGCGTCGCCCTAATCGCTCGCTGGACTCGGTGCCCTTGCGGGCGATACGGACGCCGATGCGCTTGCCTCTGAGTCACTGTGCAGGTCAGCCGGGTCGTGTGCCTTGTCCGCATGCAGGCGCTGGGGCTTGAAGTACCGGCCGCGGTGAGGGTCGTGTCTCGTTCGGTGACCCTCCACCATCGGCTTCAGCCGTCGGTCGTGGGTGTTGCCGACGGAGACGCCGACGAGGAGGGGCAGTCCGTTCGCGTCCGACAGGACGTGCATCTTGGAACCCGGCTTGCCCCGGTCCACGGGGCTCGGACCTGTGCGCTCGCCCCCCCTTTTAGCGCGGACGTGGGCAGTGTCGAGGACCACGCGGGTGACGTCGATGAGGCTGGCGTCGTCGAGCCGGTGCAGCACGGCCTCGTGCATGCGGTTGGGGCTGATGCGGGGCCTGCGGAAGATCTGCCGGGATTTCAGGCGCGCCGTGCCGCGTTCGACGGGAGCTCGGCCCTGGGCGAGGGCGCGGTTCGGGCGCATCAACGTTTGCTCAGGCAGGAAGTCGGTGACGCTGAGGGCGAAGTGCAAGTTCCCCACCCCGTGGTTGGCGAGGCCCACCGTGGCCACGCCCGCTCCTTCCAGCCAGTGCGCCATCTTCAGACCGCCGACGTCCAGCGGGCGCAGCCCGAGGCTCTCGATGAACACCAACGCGCTTGCCTTGGCCTGCGCATCATCGCCGGCCAGGAAGACGTCGGGCCGACCCTTCTGCAGGACATGACGGAAGACGGTGTTGAACGCCTTCACCACGCTGGCGCTGGCCGGGGCCGCTTTGGCGACTTCCTGCGCGATCGCGGTCTCCTCGCGGTGGGCCAGCCCGTCGAACGGGGAACGGAAGAGAGCTTGAACCTCACACCTCGCCCCCGCCCGGCTCGCCGTCCCATCAGGTCCGTCGGGGTACCGTCGGCCTCCGCACGGTTTCGGATCATCGGGGTTGTCACGAGGTGGTTGGGTCACCCACTACGCTCAGCGGGCCTCTGCCGGGGCTGATCATCGCCGAGGGTTCGACGCCCAACCCGGCCGGACAGAGGTACCCGGACACCACCGCGATCCACACCGACCGGCACGCCGCCGGCTGGCGGCAGGTCACCGATGCGGTGCGGGCGGATGTTCCTGCAGCGCAGCACGGGGGCCGGGTCAGCCACCCGTCGACCACCGGCCTCACACCCCTCGCCCTCTCCCCCGTCCCGCTGCCGGAGACGATCTTCACTCCGCAGGGCCACCGGCAGGCCGCCGTCCCGCGCGCGATGATGACGAACGACATCCGGGCCACGATCGTCACTTCGCCGCCGTCGCACGCCGGGCCGTCAACGCGGGCTTCGGGGGCGTGGAGGTGCACTCGGCCAACGGGATGCTGCTGCTCCAGTTCCTCACGCACAACACCAACCGCCGCACCGACGGCTACGGCAGCTCGGTCGAGCGGCGGGTGTGGTCCGCGGGGAAGGTGACCGAGGCGGTGGCCGATGCGATAGGCGCGGACCGGGTGGGCATCTGTATCCCCCCCCCCCCGCGAGCAGGGTCAACGGAATCCTCGAAGAGGACACCGACGGCCTCTACGCCGCGCTCCTGGACCACTGAAGGGGCTGGACGCGGCTCGGCCGACACCGCTGGGTCGTCGAGAGAACGGTCTCCTGGCTGGCCGGATACCGAAGGCTGCACCGCCGTTACGAGCGAAAGGCCGAGCACTTCCTGGCCTTCGTCGGGACCGTCGCAGCGCTCATCAGCCACCGCAGACTCACCAACTGAAACAACGTCTTACTGATCTTTTCGTAAGTTCGGTGGGTGTGGTGGGCGGATGGTCAGGCCGGTGTGGGCGAGGAATGACCATGGCAGTCGGGGGTTGGCGTTGAT
>NZ_JBEXKG010000284.1:0-5364 GCF_040609555.1 Streptomyces sp. NPDC004658 | reverse complement strand
GCGGTCTGCACGCACCAGGGCTGCCTGGTGGACAAGGTGACGGACGGCACCATCGACTGTCCGTGCGGCCAGCCGCAGGGCCCGGAAGGTGCGGTGCAGCCCGAAGCGGATCAGGCCGTGCCGCAGCCGCGGGCGCCCTCCCGGCACGCGGTGGCGGCGGTAGTGGGCCCGGGCCCGGCGCAGGAACTCGCCGTGGGTGCCGCGCGGCAGCCGGTCCCGCCGGGTGAACACCACGGCGTAGTGGTCGACCATCCGGCGGAACAACTCCGGGCGCCAGCGGGCCAGTTCGGGCCGGGCGTCGACGTACGCGAACACCCGGTCGTACTGCTCGAACAGGTCGAAGTGCTTGCGGCTGGTGGTGGTGAGGATGCTGCCCCGCCGGCGCTGCCGGTAGTGCACGCACACCCGGTCCAGGGTGGCGAGCGACTCGGCCGTCAGCAGCACCGGGAAGGTCCAGGGGGTGTCCTCGTAGTAGCCCGGCGGGAACGTGAAGCCGTGCCGGGCGACGAACTCCCGTCGGTACGCCTTGTTCCAGGCCACCATCAGCACCCGCAGCAGGCCCGGCCGGTCCTCCAGCCGGAACGGCGCCGGGCCCTGCTCGCCGAGCTGGGCGGCGAGCTGGTTGCGCACCTGGCTGCCGTCCCAGTGGGTGCGCGCGTAGTCGAAGACCAGGACGTCCGGGTCGCCGGTCTCCTTCAGCCGGTCGGCGACCGCCCGCAGCGCGTCCGGGGTGAGCGTGTCGTCGCCGTCCAGGAAGATCAGGTAGTCGCCGGTGGCCTCGGCGATCCCCGCGTTCCGGGCCCGGCCCAGCCCCTGGTTCGCGGCCAGGTGGACGGGCTTCACGCGCGCGTCCCGGGCCGCGTACTCGTCGATGACCGCGCCGCAGGCGTCGGGTGAGCAGTCGTCCACGGCGATCAGTTCCAGATCGGAATACGACTGCGAGAGCACCGAGTCCAGGCACTCGGGGAGATACGCCTGGACCTCGTACGCGGGAACAATGACACTGAACCTGGGCAAGGGACATCCATGGGTCGGTCGGCGCGGGCGTTCTGCCCGGGAACGGCCGATGGAGTGACTTGGTTACGGCCCCTACGGCATTCGGGCTACCGCGGGGGCACGCGAAGGGGCGGGCCACCGGCGGCCCGCCCCGTGCGAGATGCCCCCAGCCGCGGCTACTTGACCGCGCCCGCCATCACCCCGGACACGAACTGCCGCTGGAACGCGAAGAACACGGCCAGCGGGATCACCATGGAGATGAACGCGCCGGGCGCCAGCACGTCGATGTTGTTGCCGAACTGCCGTACCTGCGTCTGCAGAGCCACCGTGATCGGCTGGGTGCCCGACTTGGTGAACACCAGCGCCACCAGCATGTCGTTCCACACCCACAGGAACTGGAAGATGCCGAGGCTCGCGATGGCCGGCCCGCCGAGCGGCATCACCACCCGTGCGAACAGCCGGAGTTCACCGGCGCCGTCCAGCCGGGCCGCCTCCAGCAGCTCGCGCGGGATCTCCGCGAAGAAGTTCCGCAGCAGGAACACCGCGAACGGCAGGCCGAAGCCGGTGTGGAACAGGATCACCCCGAGGATCGTCCCGAACAGCCCGATCTTGCCGAACAGTTCGGCGATCGGGATCAGCGCCACCTGCACGGGCACCACCAGCAGGCTCACCACGCCCAGGAACCACCAGTCCCGGCCCGGGAACTCCATCCACGCGAACGCGTACCCGGCCAGCGCCCCGATCACCACGACCAGGACGGTCGCCGGAACCGTGATCAGCACCGTGTTCACCAGGGAGTTGGTGATGTCGGAGTTCTCCAGCAGCTTCTGGTAGCTGTCCACGGTGAGCTGGGACGGCTTGGTGAACACCGTCCACCAGCCGCTCGCGCTCATGTCCTGCGGGGTGCGCAGCGAGGAGATGAGCAGGCCGATCGTCGGCACCAGCCAGAACAGGCCCACGACGATCAGGACCACGCGGACCAGCCCGCCGCTCAGCCGCTCCGTGAGCCGGGACGCCACGGACTGCCGGGCCTTCACCGTCCCGGCCGGGTCCGCCTTCCCGATGCTTCCGGCGGTCGCCGTCATCGCCGCACCTCCCGCCTGAGCCGACGAATGTTGAACAGCATCACCGGGATCACCAGCAGCAGCAGGAACACCGAGATCGCGCTCGCGATGCCCGGCTGGCCCTCCGCGAAGCCCTTGCGGTACAGCTCCAGCGCCAGCACGTTCGCGTCGTCCTGGGAGGAGCCCGGGGCGATGATGAACACCAGGTCGAACACCTTCAGCACGTTGATCATCAGCGTGACGACGACGACCGCCAGCACCGGCGCCAGCAACGGCACGGTGACCTTGCGGAACACCTGCCACTCGGTGGCGCCGTCCACCCGGGCCGCCTCCAGCAGTTCCCGGGGAACGCCCGCGAGCCCGGCCGCGATCAGCACCATCGCGAAGCCCGCCCACATCCACACGTACGACCCGATGACCGCCGGGGTGACCAGCGCCGGGCCGAGCCAGTCGACCCCGTTGTACGGCTCCCTGAAGTTGCTCGCCGGCAGCCGCAGCAGCGCCCCGTCGGCCGCCGCGGGCAGGGTGAAGGTGCCGTCGCCGGACGCCTTCGTCGAGGCCACCACCTTGCCGTCCTTCACCGCCTCGATCCGCATCCCGGCATAGCCCACCTCGGACGGATCGGGCGCGCCGAGCTTCCCGACGCCCTTGCCGCGGGTGAAGTCCTGCCAGGTGGTGCCGGTGACCTTCCCCGGCTCGGGTTTCGCGGCGGCGGCCTTCTTCGCGCCGTCCGGCAACTGGTCCGGGGCGACGCCGACGAGCGGCAGGGCGACCGGCTGCCCGGCGTGCACGGCGGCCCGGGTGACGAAGCCGCCGCCCTGGGCCACGAGCGGCGACTCGCGGCCCGGGTGCGCCTTCGGGAACGCCGACGACTGCGCGAACGTGTCGTGCACGCCCACCCACACCGCGTTCGCGACGCCCTTGTCCGGGTCCTGGTCGTACACCAGCCGGAAGATGATCCCGGCGGCCAGCATCGAGATCGCCATCGGCATGAAGACGACCAGCTTGAACGCCGTTCCCCAGCGCACCCGTTCGGTCAGCACCGCGAAGACCAGGCCGAGCGCGGTGGAGACCGTCGGCGCGAACACCACCCACAGGACGTTGTTCTTCAGCGCGGTGCGGATGCCGTCGTCGGTGAAGAGGGTCTGGTAGTTGTCGAACCCGGCGAAGCCGTCGCCGGAGGCGTTGTAGAAACTGCGGACGAGCGAGTACCCGATCGGGTAGACCACGAGCGCGCCCAGCAGCACCAGCGCGGGCAGCAGGAACAGCACCGCCACGGTCCTGCGGGTGCCGGTCACGCTCTTGCGACTGCGGGGCGCGGCGGGACCCGGTGGGGCCCCGGCCGCGGCTGCCGACGCCATGACCGGATCAGCCCCCGTTCCCGTAGGCCGCCGCCGCGTCCTTCTCCAGCTTCGCCTGGGCGCCCGCGACGTCCTTCGGGTTCTTCAGGAAGTCCTGGAGGTCCTTCCACTCGCCCTTGCCGGGCGTCCCGCCGAAGGCCTGCGGGGCCTGGTCGGACATGTCGAAGCGGAAGTCGTCGCCGGACGCGATCAGCGCCTTGGCGATCTTCTGCTGCACGGCGTTCGGGTACGCCGAGATCGGCACGTTCTTGTTCGGCGAGAGGTAGCCGCCCAGCTTCGCCTGGATCGTGGCCGCGTCCGGGGAGGCGAGGAAGGTGGCGAGGGCCTGCGCCGCCCTGGAGTCCTTCAGGATCACCGCCGCGTCACCGCCGGAGACCACCGGCGCGGCCGAGCCGACCGCCGGGAACGGGAACACCTTCGCGTCCGTCCCCACCTTCGCCTTCGTCTCACCGATGTTCACCTGCACGAAGTCGCCCTCGTACACCATCGCGGACTTCGGCTGGTCGCCGCCGGTGAACGTCTGGGTGACCGACTGCGGGAACTCCGTCTGCAGCGCGCCGGTCTGGCCACCGGCCAGGTAGTCCTTCCTCCCCCAGATCTGGGCGAGGGTGGTCAGCGCCTGCTTCACCGACGGATCGGTCCACTTGATCTTGTGCTGGGCGAGCTGGTCGTACTTCTCCGGCCCCGCCTGCGACAGGTACACGTTCTCGAACCAGTCGGTCAGCGGCCAGCCGTCCGCGCCGGCCACCGAGAACGGGGTGACACCCGAGTCGTACACCGCCTGCGAGGCGGTCAGCAGGTCCTTCCAGGTCTTCGGCTCCTTGGCGCCCGCGTTCTCGAAGACCTTGGCGTTGTACCAGATCAGCGACTTGTTGGCGGCCTTGTAGTAGACGCCGTACTGCTTGCCGCCGACCTTGCCGATGTCCTGCCAGCCCTGCGAGTAGTTCTTCGCCAGCTCCCGCTGGGCCTCCGCGCCGAGCGGCTTGGCCCAGCCCTTCTCGACGGCCTGCTTGATCGCGCCGGGCTGCGGCAGCAGCGCCACGTCCGGCGGCTGCCCGCCCGCGATCTTCGAGCCGAGGAAGTTGATGATCGGGTCCTGCGCGGGCACGAAGGTGACCTTGGCGCCGGTCCGCTTCTCGAACTCGGCGAGGACCTTCTTGAAGTTGGCCTGCTCGCCGCCGGTCCAGACGGCGGCCACCTCCAGATGGGCGCCGTTCAGCTTCGGCAGGGTGACGGTGGAGCCGGCGGCGGCCCCGCTGCTCGTGTCCCCGTTGTCCTTCTTGTCGTCGTCACTGCCGGAGCAGGCCGAGAGCGCGAGCGCTCCCGTGAGCAGTGCGGCGAGTGTGGTGACGGCCCTGTGTGTCCGGAACGTGTTGCTCTTGCTGCGCATCACTTCCCCGTTCGTCGTTCTCCGTTGAACGCTGTTGAACGTCAGAACTCTGTCCCGTGCGGTCCGGTGTACGCCGGGCCGCGACGGGTGGGCAAGAGCGCCTGCGGTGTCCACCGGCTCATCGTGACCGCCTCGTGACCAGGGGCGCATGCCCGCGGATTTCCGGCGGCGCGTGGGGCCGGGCGGGTGCGCCGGGGAGTCCGCGCGGAGAAGGTCAGAGCAGGGAGGGCACCTGCGCCGCCGCGACCTCACGGGCCGCCCGCTCCACCGCGCTCGCCAGCAGTGCGAGGTCGGTCGGGCCGTTGCCCAGTTCCCGCACGGGCCGGCGGGCCGGCGGGTCGCCCATGCGCTCCCAGTCCAGCGGGACCACGGTGGGCCGCTGGGTCGCGGTCCGCGGGATACGGCCCGTCACCCGGCCGCCCTGGAAGCCGGTGGCCCGCCCGTCCGCGGACACCAGCGTGCCCCGTCCCGGCGCCGGCTGTGTTGACCTTGTCCGCGTCGATGAAGACCAGGTCGAAGGGGGCCGGGTTCTCGTCGGCGAGCTTGGGCAGCG
>NZ_JBEXKG010000283.1:0-5444 GCF_040609555.1 Streptomyces sp. NPDC004658 | reverse complement strand
GCCCCACGCGGGGGCCGTTCGGCATGCGGGCTCGGGCAGGGTGCGGTGCCGTCAGGGGTGGTCGGGCTGCTGCGCCGGAGGCACCCCACCGCCCTCTCCCCCGCCCTTGCCGCCCTTTCCTGCCTTGTCAGAGCCGTGCGGGCGGCCGCCCGCGTCCCGGCCGGCCGTCTGGCGGGCCTTCAGCTCGCCGCTGTCCTGCGGGGTGGCGCCACCCTTGTCACTGCGCCGCTGTTCGGGCTGCTGCGGATTCGACATGCGCCGGACTCCCTCCGGGTGGTACGTGCTCCGTTCGGGGTCCGGGTTCCCAGGGGGACGCCGGTGACGCACACCCGCGGCGGATCGGCTCAGGGCGCAGGACGGGTCAGGGCGCGGTGGAGGTGTTCGAGCGCGTCCAGGAGCACCGAGCGGTGGTACCAGCTCAGCCAGGCCGACGTGTCCGAGGCGAGCAGGGCGAACGCCTCGGCCTGCGCGGCGGTCGCCCGGTGGCCGGCGTCCGGCCAGTGCAGCGTGATCACGCCGGTGCACGAGCCGGCGGAGGAGAGCACCGGGATGCTGTGCACCGCCTGGGTGCCGGTGGCCAGCAGCACGCGCCGGCAGTCGTCGGAGAGCTGGGCGTCCGTCGCCACGTCGGGCACGCTCACCTGGCGGCCCCGGACCCGGGCCGCCGCGTCGGCCGTACCGTCGCCCCGGCCGCGCACGAGCTGGTCGAGGAGCATCTCCGCGCAGCCGTGGTGGGTCTCCAGCATCAGGGCGTTCACGGCGGGGTCCACGAACTGCACGTACCCGGCGGGTGCCGTCCCGATGGCCAGCGCCTCGTGCAGGACGGCGTCGATCATCTGCCGCCGGTAGCGCGGGTCCCGGCCGCCGCGGGCCAGCATCCGCAGCTGCGGCACCGGCAGCGAGCGGCGGCCCGGGAACCACACGTCGCCGTCCGGCGGCCGGGCCACCACCACGGCCGAGACGAGGACCCGCAGCGGCACGTTGAACCGCTGCGAGGCCTCGCGCAGCACCCGGAAGGCGCTGCCGGAGTCGGGCAGACCGTAGCGGACCATGAGCGTGCCCTGTGCCATGCCGATCACCGGGGCGGTGCGCACCCGGGCGCGCAGCGCGCGGACCTCCTTGTGCAGGTCCTCGTACGAGGGCCGCAGCGGATCGGCCATCTGCGACCGCCAGGCGGGCAGCTCCTCCACCCGGGAGGCGGCGCGGGCCAGCTCGCGCAGCGCCTCGTCGAGGGTGGCGTACAGCTGGACGCCGTCCAGGCGGGCCAGGTGCACGGCCTCGCGGACCCCGGGCCGGGCGCGGACGATGATCAGGTCGGGGCGTCCGGTGCGCGCCCGGGTCGTCTCGCTGAGCGTACGCAGCACGGCGGCGCCGCCGAGCTGGACGTGCGCCATGTCGAGCACGGGGCGCAGTCCGGCGCGGTCCGCCTGTTCCAGGTGACCGCGCAACTCCTCCGACCAGGCCTGGGCGCCGTCGGCGTCGAGGCTGCCCGACATGCGCAGCAGGAGGGCCCCCTCGGCGGGCAGCCCCTCGACGACGGAGGACTCGATCACGAGGGGAGCCGGTGCCGCAGGCCGGCCGGAAGAAGGTTTCATCGCATCACCCAGACAGGACGTCCCAGAGAACTCGGTCGGCCGCTTCCTGACCTGTGCACCACCCCGCACGGTAGGCCCCGGGCCCTCGACCGCGCCATCCACCGCGCCGTGCGGCGCGACGGCGGGCCGCGCGGTCGCTACCCGAGGCCGCCGGACTCCGGGCGGGCCGGTTCGTACGCCGGCTCGCACACCCGTTCCCGGGACGGTTCCCGGGACGACGTCAGGGCGTCCAGGGCCGACGCCAGGGTGGCGTGCACCCGGATGCCCGGCAGGCCGGCCGAGGTCAGGGCCTCCCGTACGTGCGGCCGGGGCTGGACGACGGACAGGGCGCGGCCGGTGTGCGCGAGGGCTCCGGTCGCCCGCTCCAGTGAGCGCACCGCGTCGGCACAGGCGAGGTACGCCTCGCTCAGGTCCAGCAGGGGGTGCTCCGCGGCCTGGCCGGCGTGGGCCACGTGGTCGGCGAGGGCTTCGGAGAAGAGCCGGGCGTTGGAGGCGTCGACCGTGCCCCGGGTCTTCAGGACGCTGATGCCGCCGAGCCCCGGGCGGTGCTCGTGCACCGTCTGCAGGAGCAGGGGGGCCGGGCCGCCGGGGCGGACGCGGGCGGGGGACGGCTGACCGTCTTCCCTGGGTGATCGGGTTTCCACGGGGATCGGGCTTCCTGGAGGGGGAGGAAGGATCAGCCGGCCGCGTCTTGACCGGGACATCACTGTGCCCGCGCCGTGAGAGGGATGCAACGACGCCCCGGGGCGTGTCGTAGCGCCGGGGTCTCAGCCGACGTACCGCCGGGCGGGTGAGTCCCTGCGGGCCCGTTCCAGCGCGGCGAGCCTGCGCTCCAGGTCCGGCGGTACGGGGTCGCGCTGGCGCAGCACCCACGGCAGTCCGGCGGTGGCGTGGGCGAACGCGCGTGCGGAGGCGGCGTCGCGAGGCACGGTCCGGACGAGGTGCCCGGTACGGCGGAGCGCCGGCAGCAGCGGGCGGCGCAGCCAGGTGAACCACAGGGTGTTGCGCAGTCCGAGGACGCGCCGGGCCGTGCTGTCGCGCAGCCGGGAGGCGTGGTGGTGGACGGTGAGTTCCTCCGCGTAGGCGAGCCACCAGCCCTGGCGCAGCAGGTCGCAGGCGAGCAGTTCCTCCTCGCCGCCGAGCCACAGGCCCGGGTGGAAGCCGCCGCCGGCGCGGAATGCCTCGGTGCGCAGCACGGTGGCGGCGGCGAGGAAGGAGCCGAGGGCGGGGCCGGGGAGCCAGTCGGGCCCGGACAGCGGGGACTCGCGCAGCTCGCGCACGACCGGGTCCTCGGTGCCGTCCGGCTCGACGACGATCCGCGCGGTGACGCCCGCGAGCCGGGGACGGGCGTCCAGCAGATCGGCGGCCCGGCGCAGGCTGCCGGGTTCCCACCACGTGTCGTCGTCGCAGAAGGCGACGTACGGCGTGCGGACCCGCTGCACGGCCAGGTTGCGTCCGATGGCCCCCAGGTTCCGGCCGGGACGCAGCAGGGTCATCTCCGGGAACTCCCGGGCGACCGCCTGCGCGGTGCCGTCGGTGGAGGCGTTGTCGGTGACGATCACGGGGGGCCGCTCGGGCAGCCGGCGCAGCAGGGCGAGGGTGCGCAGCAGTTCGTCGCGGCGGTTGTGGGTGATCAGGACGACGGTCGTACGGTCGTCGGGGGCGGTCCGGGCACGGGCCTCGGGCGCGGTACGGGTCATCGTCTGACGCCTCCCCGTGGGTGGTCGGAGCGGGCCGGGGCCGTCGTCGCCGGGCGACTTCCCGTGCACGGCCGGAGACCGGACAGGGCCGTCATCGTCCGGCGCCTTCGCGGGAGGTGCCTGCCGTCTCGCGGTCGAGCAGGCCGGCGGCGTGTTCGACGCGCGGCGGCAGGGGCCGGCGGCGGGCGAGGGCGGCCGGGAACCGGGCGACGGTCTCCTTCAGGGCGCGGCGCGCGCCGGGGCGTCCGGCCGCGGCGGCCAGCGCGAGGTCGGCGCCGGCGCGCAGGACGACGGGCCAGGGGCGGCGCAGGCAGGTGGTCAGCACGTGGTTGCGCCGGACGAGGAAGGAACGGCCGGTGCGGTCGTGGTCCCCCGGGTGGTGGCGGGCGCGCAGCGAGGGTTCGTAGGCGACGCCCCAGCCGGCGGCGGCCAGGTCGTAGGCGAGCAGGGTCTCCTCGCCGCCGAAGAAGAGCAGCGGGTGGTAGCCGCCGGCGCTCAGGAAGGCGTCGCGGCGGACCACGCAGGCGCAGCCGAGGAAACCGAGCACCGGCCGGCCGGGCAGGTCGGGTTCCCGGGGCAGCGGGGAGTCGGCGAGCACCGCGTTGAGGGGGTCCTCGGCGGCCTCGTCGCCGACCAGGGTGCGGGCGGCGAGCAGGCCGAGCCGGGGGTGCCCGTCGAGGAGGTCGGCGGCGCGGGTGAGGCTCCCCGGCTCCCACCAGGAGTCGTCGTCGCTGAAGGCGACGTAAGGGGTGTCGGCGTGCCGGACGGCCAGGTTGCGGCCGAGGGCGCCGGTGTTGGCGGCGGGACGCAGCAGCCGGGTGATCGCCGGGTGGCCGGCCACGGCGCGGCGGGTGGTGTCCTCGCGGGAGTTGTCCACGACGATGACCGGTGGCCGCTCGGGCAGCGCGGCCAGCGCGTCCAGGGTCCGCAGCAGGCTGGCGGTGCGGTCGCGGGTGATGACGGCGACCGTGACGCGGGGCTCGCCCGGGGTCGTGGGCCGGTGCACGCGGCCCGGGGCCCGCTCAGTGGACATGCGCCACCTCCCATCCCGCCTGCCGCTGCCGGCCGCGTGCGTCCCGCAGCAAGGTCAGACAGGCCGCGGCGACCTCGCCGGCGCGGATGCGCAGCAGGCGCGCGTCGGGCGTGGGGCCGTGCGGGTCGCCGGGCGGGCCGGGTTTCCACAGGGCGAGGTGGTCCGGGCCCGGGGGTGGCCCCCACAGGCGCGGGGAGACCGGTCCGAACAGGGTGACGGAGCGGGTGCCGTGGGCCACCGCGAGATGGGCGAGGCCGGTGTCGCCGCTGAGCACCAGGGACGCGCCGGCGACCAGCGCGGACAGTTCCCCGAGCGGCAGGCCGCCGGTCAGCACGTCGCCGCCGCGCTGGCCGCTGCGTTCGGCGACCGAACGGACCAGGGCGTCCTCACCGGGGCCGCCGGTGAGGACCACGTGGTGGCCCGCCGCGCGCAGACACCGGACGACGGCGGCGAACCGCTCCCCCGGCCAGCGGCGGGAGCCGGAGGCCGCGCCGGGGTGCACGACGACGGCGCCGGGGGCCGGGGACGGTGTGGCGGGCCGGGGCAGCCTCAGGTCCAGGGGGTCGGCCGCGATGCCGTAGCCGTGCAGGAAGGCGCACCAGCGGTCCCGTTCGTTCGCCTGGTCCTGCCACGGCGGGCCGTCCGGGCAGGCGTGGGCGAGCAGCCGGCGCGGATGGAGGGCGGCCAGGGCGTCGCGGCTCTCGGGGCCGTTGCCGTGCAGGTCGATCGCCACGTCGGGGGGCGGGCCGGGCCAGTGGCCGAGGCCGGGCACCGCGCGGCCCGGTGCCTCGGCCGGGAACACCGCGTCCACCGCGCCGGTCTCCAGGGCGAGTTCGGTGAGTCCCGGGGGCTGGGCGAGGACGACCCGGTGGGCGGGAAAGGCCCGCCGAACGCCCCGCAGCGCGGGCACACCGGCCAGCAGATCGCCCAGGCCCAGGGCGCGCAGGACCAGGACGGTCGGGGGGTCGGGGGGGGGGGTGGGGATGCGGGTCACCGAGGGGGTCCTCCGTTGCGTGCGGAAGCCGGGGAGGGGCGGCGGGCCGGGTCTCGGGAAGAGCGGCTGGGGGGCGTCGGCGGCCTCGGGGGGCGCCCGGCGGACACCGGACGCCGGGCGCG
>NZ_JBEXKG010000282.1:0-5454 GCF_040609555.1 Streptomyces sp. NPDC004658 | reverse complement strand
GGGCCCGGCGCCCCCGCCCTGCCGCGCCCGGCACCGCGCCGCTCCTGCCCGCGGTGCCGGCACGCTCCGGGCCCGCGGGGCGTCGCGTCGCCGGGACGAGCGACTCCCACCCCCTGTCATTCGCCCGTGCGGGGGTTCGGCGGGCCGGAAGCGATATCCGTGCCGGCGTCAGTCGTATGGATAGGACCGCGTGCCGGTTGCCCGGACGACGCGAGGCGGGACTTCGAAGGGCGAGTGGGGAGAGGAGCGGGTATGGCTCCGCAACAGCGCAGGGCCCGGTCCAGGCGGGCGGCCGTCGTCCTCGCGTCGGCGATCGTCGCGTCGGTCACCCTGGCCGCCGGCCCCGGCCTCAGCGCGGGCCCCGGAGCGGCGCGTGCCGCCGTCGCGCCGACCCCGCTCCCGACGGCACAGCCGACCCCCGCCGTCCCCTCCACCCCGACCGCTCCACCGGCCCCCGCACCGGTGACACCCCCCGTCCCCCTCCCCGCCACCCCGTCGCAGAGTCCGGTGTCACCCGCGGCCGGCCGGGCCGTCCCGGACTTCGGGGTGTTCCTGGACTCCGGGCCGGACGGTGTCGCGCGCATGGCCGAGTTGAGTCACTGGCTCGGCGGGACCGAGTTGAAGGTCGCCCACACCTATCTGCCCGGCGAACGCTGGCGGGACATCGAGGGAGCGCCCGGCTTCCTGGACGTATGGGCGCAGTGGCGGCGCGCGAAGGCGGACCGGACGCTCGTCCTCAACGTGCCGATGCAGGAACGCAACGAGGACGACCTCTCGGACGTCCAGGTGCGGTGGCTGCTGCGGCAGGCCGCGGAGGGCGCGTTCGACCATCACTTCAGGGCACTGGCCGAGCGGCTGGTGGAGCTGAAGGTGCCGGACACGGTGATCGTGCTCGGCTGGGAGATGAACGGCACCACCTACACCCACCGCTGCGGACCGGACCCCGAGGCCTGGAAGGCGTACTGGAACAGGATCGTCGCCACCATGCGCTCGGTGCCGGGGCAGCGCTTCCGGTTCGATTTCACGCCGAGCCGCGGCCGGGACGCCGTACCGTGGACGGAGTGCTACCCCGGGGACGCCACGGTCGACATCATCGGCATGGACGCCTACGACCAGCCGAGCGGGCTGTCGTTCGACGAACAGGTCACCGAGCCGTACGGCCTCCAGCAGCACGTGGATTTCGCCAAGGCCCACGGCAAGCCCGTCTCGTATCCGGAATGGGGGCTGTTCCGCAACGGCGACAACGCCGAGTACATGCGGCGCATGCTCGACTGGATCGAGGAGCACAGGCCGCTGTACAACACGCTGACCGACTACTGCCCGCACGGCGTGTGGCAGTGCTCGGACAATCCCCGCTCGTCACGGATCTACCGGGCCGCCCTGTACGGCCGCACCGAGCAGCCCGCCCCGCTGCCCACGCCGCCCCCGCCCCCCGCCCCCACGCCGGTGCCGGCCACCGAGCCCCCGGACGACTGCTGGCCGACGGGTCTGGGCGACTGGTTCGGGCACTGGCTCGGTGGAAACCTCTGCGTCCGGTTCGACTGGTGGACGCGGAGCCGCTAACCCCGCCCCCGTTCCCGCCACCGGTGCAGCGCCGCCCTGCCCCGCTGCCGGACGGCCGCGTCGCACAGCGCGGCCGTCAGCAGCGGGGCGGTGCGCCGCCGGGCCATCAGCAGCCGCCGGTTGACGACCCGTTCGGGCCGCCAGTGGTGCTTGTACGGCTCGTCCCCGCGCAGCAGGCTCAGCGTGCCGCGCCGGCCGCCGCCGGTGTGCTCGGTGCAGGCGTCCAGCAGCATCACCGCCACGTCCGCCTTCCGCTGCCGCAGGCCCGGGTGGGCGCCGTAGAGGTAGCCGCCGGCCATGCTGTCCGAGAGCAGGGTCAGGTCGACGGCCACCACCTCGTCGCCGAGCCGGAACTCGGTGACCACCGCGTTCCCCGAGCGCACCATCGGGCCCACCGCGCGCACCAGATGCTCGCGGAACCGGGGCCGCAGATGCTCGCTCGTCACCTTCCGCCCCTGCCACTGCATCCGGTGCAGCTCCAGCAGCCGGTCGAGTGCCGCGTCGACCTCTTCGGGGCCCACCGTCCGCCGCCGCACGCCCAGCGCGGCCAGCCGGCGCAGCTTGGCCCGCACCCGCTGCCCCGACTTGCCCGACGGCAGCCTGGCGATCAGCTCGTCCATGGACACGGCGGGCAATTCCAGGCACGGCGAGTCGCGGAGCGCGCGACGCGGCCCGCGCCAGCGGTCGTAGACCCGCTCCACCGCACCACCCGGGCGTACCTCGCGGAAGTCGACCAGCGCCGTGCGGGCCGCGTCCGCGAGCGCCTCGGTGAGCGCGCCGGCCGCCCGCCCGTCGTCGCCGTCGTCCAGCAGCACGTCCGCGTAGTCGGAGATCGTCCCGCCGAGCGGCACCAGCGCGGGCAGCGGCCGGCGGACCAGCATCAGCGGCGCGACGGCCACCAGTTCCCGGCCCGCGCGCACCACGAGCAGCCGGAGCCGTCCGCGCCGGCCGTACGACAGCCACCACGAGTGCAGCCAGGCGTGGCTCTGGAACGGGGTCGCGGTGGCGCACCGCGCGTGCAGCCGCCCCCAGGCGGGGCCCAGCGCCGCGAAGGCGTCCTCGTCGGTGACGAGTTCGGTGACGAGTCCCGTGGGGTGGGCCGGACGCGCGAGACCCGCCGGGTAGGTGGCGGTCACAGCTGGCCGTGCGCGTCGGCGGCCAGGGCCGGACCGGGCACCGTGGCCGGGCGGAGGATCTCCTCCTGCGGTCGCCGCCCGGGGCGGACCAGCAGCGCGAGGGCGCCGAGCAGCCCGCCCGCGCTCGCCCCGACGAGTCCGGTCACCCCGGCGGACGCCGAGGTGGGCGCGCTGGGCTTCACCGCGCGCGAGAACTGCACGAGTCCGACGTGCGTGTCGGCCTCGGCGGCGTCGGCGTGCCGGGTGAGCGCACGGGCGACCGCGTTGGCCATGTCGGCGGCCTGCGCCGGGCGGTCGGAGGTGGCGGAGACGGCGACCATGGGGGCGTCCGGCGAGGTCTCGGCGCGCACGCTGTCGCGCAGGGTGGCCACCGGCACCCCGGCCCACGCCTGGGCGTCGCCGAGCACCGCGACCTGGGTGGCGACCCGGCCGTAGGCCTGGGCGAAGCCGAGTGCGGTGGCGGTGTCGGACCGCTCGGTGGGGACGGCGATGACATAGCTGGTCGCCGTGTACTGCGGGGCTCTCAGCACGCCGTACCCGCCGCCCAGCAGCCCGCCCGCGAGGACACCGGCCACCACCAGCGACCAGGGCGGGAGCGCGCGGAGACGGGAGGGACGCAAGGGGCGGCGGTGCTGGACGCGGTTGTCGGTCATGACGCAGTGACTCCCTCGGGGGATCGGGACGGGGGGACCGTGCGGGTGAGCGCCGCCGTGTAGACGTCCATGAGCCGGGCGGCGCTGCGGGTGATGCAGTAGTGGCGGGCCGCCTCGGGCGCGGTGCGCGGGCCGGGTCCGGCGGCGCGGACCCCGGCGAGCGCGGGGGCGTAGGCGTCCGCGTCGCACGGGACCCGCACCGCGTCCGGGGCGGACCCGGGCGGCAGATCCTCCAGGGCCGGGCAGGAGGTGTAACGCACCGGCAGCCCGGCCGCCAGCGCCTCCACGACCGCGAGGCCGAACGCCTCCTCGGGGGAGGGCGCGGCGAGCACGTCCATCGCCGAGGCCAGCGCGGGCAGGCCGGGCCCAAAGGAGCCGTCGGGCAGGTACGGCCGCTCCCCGGCGAACAGCACCCGCCCGGCGACCCCCGCCGCCTGCGCGGCCCGCCGCAGCGCGGGCTCCTCCGGGCCGCCGCCGACCAGCAGCAGCCGGCAGTCGGCGGGGAGGCGGGCGAGGGCCCGGACCAGGACGTCGAAGCGCTTGCCGGGGGCGAGCCGGCCGACGCCGCCGATGACGAACGCGTCGGCGGGCAGCCCGAGCCGGTCGCGGGTGCGCCGGCGGACGTCCGGGTCGAAGGCGAACCGCGTCAGGTCGATGCCGTTGGGCACGACCGCGATGCGCGGCTCGGGCACCCCCCAGCGGGCGAGCCGGGCGGCGACCGTGGGGGAGACGGCGACGGTGGACCGGCCCAGCCGCTCGCCCAGCAGATACAGCGCGCGGACGCCCGCCGTGAGCGGCCGGCCCTCCATCTGCGAGTCACCCAGGGAGTGTTCGGTGGCGACGACCGCGCGGACCCCGGCCAGCCGGGCGGCGATCCGGCCGTACAGGCAGGCCCGGTACAGGTGGGTGTGTACGAGGTCGTACCGGCCGCGCCGGATGTGCCGGGCCAGCCGGGGCAGCGCGGCCAGGTCACGGTTCCCGGCCATGCCGAGGTGGGTCACCCGCACCCCGTCGGCCGTCAGCCCCTCGGCCACCGGCCCGGGGTTGGTCAGCGTCACCACCTCGCACGCGACCGGCAGGTGCCGCAGCAGCAGCCGGAGTTGCTGCTCGGCGCCGCCCACGCCGAGCCCGGTGATGATGTGCAGGGCCCTCACCGCAGCCCCTCCACGGGCCGCCGGCGCAGCCGGTGCAGCCGGTACTTCAGGAACAGGCGTACGGCGGTGTCGTTCTGTCCGACGTACACGCGCGGAAGGACGTGCGGGCCGGTCAGCTCACCGGGGTCGATGGCGCACGCGTAGGTGTATCCGGCCTCCCGTACGGCCTGCACGACACGCCGGTCGACCGTGCCGTACGGGTAGCAGAAGCCGGTGACGGGGGTGCCGGTCAGTTCCTCCAGCACCGCCCGGCTCCCGGCGGTCTCGGTCTTCAGCAGGCCGTCGTCGGCCCGGGTGAGGTCGACGTGGGTGAGGCCGTGCGAGCCGACCTCCATGCCCGCGGCGGCGGCCCGCCGGATGCCGTCGGCGGTCAGCAGCGGCTTGCGCGGGCCGAGGGGATCCCAGGCGTTGTCGCCGCCGAGCCGGCCGGGCAGCACGAACAGGGTCGCCGTGCACCCCCATCGGGTCAGCAGCGGCAGGGCGTTGCCGAGGAAGTCGGCGTACCCGTCGTCGAAGGTGAGCGCCACCAGGTCCCGCCCCTCGCCCCGGGCGCGGGCGGCGAGCAGCTCGGCGACGGACACCCCGCGCAGCCCCCGCCGGCGCAGCCAGCGCAGCTGCCGGTCCAGCCGGTCCGGGCTGACCGTGACGTGGTACGGGTCGTCGGAGCAGTCGCCGACCGAGTGGTACATGGCGATCCACGGGACCGGGCCGGGGGTGAGGTGCCGGGTGGGGGCCGGGGACTCAACGAAGGACGGCATGGGCGAGCTTTCGGGTGAGGGAGCGTACGGAACGGAGTGCGGGGGCGAAGCCCTGGGCGCCCAGCGCCCAGCCGAGCAGCACGAACACGACGGTCACCGTGGCGCCGCCGGCGGCCAGCCCGGCGAGCGGGCCCGCCGGTATGCTCCCCGCGAACCCGCCGGCCACGGTCGCCGCCGCCGCCGCCCGCAG
>NZ_JBEXKG010000281.1:0-5521 GCF_040609555.1 Streptomyces sp. NPDC004658 | reverse complement strand
GATCTACGCCCAGACGGCGGCGTACGGCCACTTCGGCCGCGAGCTGCCCGACTTCACCTGGGAACGCACCGACCGCGTGGACGCCCTGCGCAAGGCCGCGGGCCTGTAACCCGGCCCACCCGCTCTCGCCGAGGCCCGGCTCCCTTCGGGGGCCGGGCCTCGGCGTCGCTGTCGCCCCGCGCACCGGCCGCGTTGTCAGTGGGGTTTGCAAGAATGCAAGCGTGAGCAGCGAGAACGCATCGGGGGGTGGCGGGGCCGAGGGGGCCCCGCCGGAGCAGCTCGCGCTCATCCGGGAGAGCGTGCGGAAGGCGAAGGTGCCGCGGGCCAAGCCCCGCACCTGGCGAGGGGCCGCGCTCGCCGGGGAACTGCCGGTCGCCCGGGTGCTGGTCGACAAGGGCGTGCTGCACCTCGACCGGTACTTCGACTACGCCGTCCCCGCGGAGCTGGACGCGGACGCCCAGCCCGGAGTGCGGGTGCGGGTGCGGTTCGGGGCCGGGCGGCACCGGGTGCGCGACGGACGCCGGGAGGGCGGCGGGCTCATCGACGGCTTCCTCGTCGAGCGGCGCGCCGAGTCCGACTACTCCGGGCCGCTGGCCGCGCTCGCCCAGGTCGTGTCGCCCGAGCCGGTGCTGAGCGAGGAGCTGCTCGGCCTCGCCCGGGCCGTCGCCGACCGGTACGCGGGCAGCCTCGCCGACGTCCTCCAGCTGGCCGTGCCCCCGCGCAGCGCCCGCGCCGAGCAGCGCCCGTCCCCCGAGCCGCTGCCACCGCCCCAGGCCCCGGACCACGGCTCCTGGAGCCGGTACGAGCACGGGGGCGCCTTCCTCGACGCCCTGGCCTCCGGAGGGGCGCCGAGGGCCGTGTGGAACGCGCTGCCGGGACCGCTGTGGAGCGAGGAGCTGGCCCGCGCCGTCGCCGCCACCCTCGCCTCCGGACGCGGCGCGCTCGTCGTCGTACCGGACGGGCGCTCCGCCGCGCGCGTCGACGCCGCGCTCACCGCGCTGCTCGGCACCGGCCGGCACGCGCTGCTCACCGCCGACGCCGGGCCCGAGAAGCGGTACGCACAGTGGCTGGCGGTGCGGCGCGGTTCCGTGCGTGCCGTCGTCGGGACCCGGGCGGCCATGTTCGCGCCCGTCCAGGACCTGGGGCTCGTCGCGATCTGGGACGACGGCGACGACAGCCACAGCGAGCCGCACGCGCCGCAGCCGCACGCCCGCGACGTCCTGCTGCTGCGCGCCGCACTCGACAGGTGCGCCTTCCTGCTGGGGAGCTGGAGCTGCACCGTGGAGGCGGCCCAGCTCGTCGAGAGCGGCTGGGCCCGGCCGCTGGTCGCCGGGCGCGACCAGGTACGCCGGACCGCGCCCCTCGTCCGGACGGTCGGGGACGACGACCTCGCGCGCGACGAGGCCGCCCGCGCCGCCCGGCTGCCCACGCTCGCCTGGCAGGCGGCCCGTGAGGCGCTGCGGCACGGGCCGGTGCTGGTACAGGTGCCCCGGCGGGGTTACGCGCCCCGCATGGCCTGTGCCCGCTGCCGGGCGCCCGCCCGGTGCCGGCACTGCGCCGGACCGCTCCAGGGACAGGACGCGGGCGTGCTGCGCTGCGGGTGGTGCGGGCGCGAGGAGGGCGCCTGGCACTGCCCGGAGTGCGGCGGCTTCCGGCTCCGCGCCCAGGTCGTGGGCGCGCGCCGGACCGCCGAGGAGCTGGGGCGGGCCTTCCCCGCCGTACCGGTGCGCACCTCGGGGCGCGAGCATGTGCTGGACACCGTCCCGGACGCGCCCGCGCTGGTCGTCAGCACCCCGGGCGCCGAACCGGTCGCCGAGGGCGGCTACGCGGCGGCCCTGCTGCTGGACGGCTGGGCCATGCTCGTACGACCCGATCTGCGGGCCGGCGAGGACGCCCTGCGCCGGTGGATCGCGGCCGGCGCGCTGGTGCGGCCCCAGAGCGAGGGCGGCACGGTGGTCGTGGTGGCCGAGCCGACCCTGCGGCCCGTCCAGGCGCTGGTGCGGTGGGACCCCGTCGGGCACGCGGTACGGGAGCTGGCCGAGCGGGCCGAGCTGGGCTTCCCGCCGGTGTCCCGGATGGCGGCGGTCTCCGGACCGCCCACGGCCGTCGCCGAGTTCCTGGCGGCGGTCGACCTGCCGCCGGACGCCGAGGTGCTGGGGCCGGTGCCGCTGCCCCCGCCCCCGCCCGGCGGAGCCCGCAGACCCGGCGCCCCGCCGCCCGGCGAACACTGGGACCGCGCACTGGTCCGCGTACCGCCGGGCAGCGGCTCCGCACTGGCCGCGGCCCTGAAGACCGCCCAGGCGGCACGCATGGCGCGGGGGAGCGGGGAGGCGGTCCGGGTACGGATCGATCCGCCGGACATCGGGTGACGGGGGAGTGAGCCGAGCGCGGTCGGCGGCGGCCGGGCGCGGGGCCCTGCCGGGCGCCTGCCTGGGGAACGGTGACTGGGGCCCGGGCGGGCGCGGGTTCTGGCCGAATGTCCGGGAGGGCAGCGGGCTGGGGTGTCGGGGCAGCGGCTCCGCGGTGGCCGCGAGTCCTGTAGAGCGCCGAGGCCGCGGGCATGGCGCGGGGTGAGTGGGGAGTGCGGATCGGCGGTTGCCGGGCGCCTGGGCGCCGGCGGGGGGCCCACCTGGGGAACGCCGGACCGGGCCCAGCGCGGATGCTCCGTGTACGGATCGGCGGTGGCCGGGCGTCGGCCCCCGGCGAGGCGCCCGCCCAGGGGAAACATGTGGCCGCGGGCGGCGGTCCGAGGCGGACGTGGGCTCGTGGCTGCCCTCCCGGGCGTGGTGCGGGAGGGCAGCGGTGGGGGGCGTCAGCCGTTGCGGGGGCCCGGGAAGGCCGTCGGGCGCGCGTCGTCGCGCAGTGTCGGGCTGCCCGCCGTCGGCTGCGTCGGCATGGAGCGAGCCGCGGGAACCGTGGGCAGCCCCGTGTTCACGTTGATCGTGCGGGTGCCGGACGGCTCCGGCGTCCGCTCCGCCTCGGCCGCCGCCTGGGCCGCGGCGCGGCGGGCGCCGTACCGGCGGTGCACCGCCTGCTTGGTGACCCCGAGCGCCGAGCCCACCGCGTCCCACGAGAAGCCGAGCGAGCGGTCGAAGTCCACGGCGGCCGTGACCAGGGTTTCGACACTGTCCCGGAGTTCCTGGGCGAGGCGGACCGTCGGGGCGGGAGCGCGTCCGTAGACGACGAAGCCCGTGGACGGGCCGGAGCGGCGCGGGCGGTAGACGTTGCCCAACTGGGCGGTGAGCGTGCGCAGCGCGTCCACCTGCCGGCGGACCCTCTCGATGTCCCGCACCAGCAAGTGCAGGCTGGCCCGGGCCTGGGCGTCGTGGGTTGCGTGGTCGGCCATGAACAAGCCTCTCGAACCGGCGTTGAAAGGAATTGGGCCGCGAAAGCGGCCCGATGTGGTCAACTCTTTCTTGACCAACGCGCTTACGCTCCGCTGGTCACGGGGTGGGGGCGTACGGGCATATGCGTACGCCGTTCTCCCGCCCGTGCACCCCCGCGCCCCACCGGCCGGGACGCCGGACGCCCCGGGGCTCGGTCGCCGTCGGCATGCCCACGTCCGTGGCCATAGACTGGTGCGCTGCCCGCCAACCCCCGCCCGAGAGGCCCGATCCCGCCCATGAAGCTCGTCTTCGCCGGTACCCCCGAGGTCGCCGTTCCCGCTCTGGACGCTCTGCTCGCCTCAGGGCGGCACGAGGTGGCCGCCGTCGTCACGCGCCCCGACGCGCCGGCCGGGCGCGGGCGCAGGCTGGTCGCGTCGCCCGTGGCCGAGCGGGCGGAGGAGGCAGGGATCGAGGTGCTGAAGCCGCTGAAGCCCAGGGACCCGGAGTTCCTGGAGCGACTGCGGGAGATCGCCCCGGACTGCTGCCCGGTCGTCGCCTACGGCGCCCTGCTGCCGAAGGCCGCCCTGGACATCCCCGCCCACGGCTGGGTCAACCTGCACTTCTCGCTGCTGCCCGCCTGGCGCGGCGCCGCGCCGGTGCAGCACGCCATCATGGCGGGCGACGAGATCACCGGGGCGTCCACGTTCCTCATCGAGGAGGGGCTGGACTCCGGGCCCGTCTACGGGACCGTGACCGAGGTGATCCGCCCCACCGACACCAGCGGCGACCTGCTCACCCGGCTCGCCTTCGCGGGCGCCGGGCTGCTCGCCGCGACCATGGACGGCATCGAGGACGGCACGCTGAAGGCCGTACCGCAGCCCGCCGAGGGCATCACCGTGGCGCCGAAGATCACCGTCGAGGACGCCCAGGTGGACTGGGCGGCGCCCGCGTTGCGCGTCGACCGGGTCGTGCGCGGCTGCACGCCCGCGCCGGGCGCCTGGACCACCTTCCGCGGCGAGCGGCTCAAGCTCGTCCAGGTCACGCCGGTGCCCGGGCGGACGGACCTCGCGCCGGGCCGGCTGGCGGTGGGCAAGAACAGCGTTCACGTGGGCACGGGGTCGTACGCCGTCGAGCTGCTCTGGGTGCAGGCCCAGGGCAAGAGGCCGATGCGCGCGGCCGACTGGGCCCGCGGGGTGCGCATCGCGGAGGGCGAGACGCTGGGCGGCTGACGGGCCCACGGGTGCGGCGACGTACGCTGGAGTCGCATCCCCTCTTCACACCCGGAGCACCTTTTTCGTGAGCGAGCAGTCCCGGCGGCTCCGCAAGCCCGCCAAGCCCTACCGCCGTCCCCAGAAGGACCCCGTCCGCATCCTGGCCTTCGAGGCGCTGCGCGCGGTGGACGAGCGGGACGCGTACGCCAACCTCGTGCTGCCGCCGCTGCTGCGCAAGGCCCGCGAGCAGGGCGACTTCGACGCCCGGGACGCCGCCCTCGCCACCGAGCTGGTGTACGGCACGCTGCGCCGGCAGGGCACGTACGACGCCGTCATCGCCGCCTGTGTCGACCGGCCGCTGCGCGAGGTCGACCCGCCGGTGCTCGACGTGCTGAGCCTGGGCGCGCACCAGTTGCTCGGCACGCGGATCCCCACGCACGCGGCCGTGTCCGCCACGGTCGAGCTGGCCCGGGTCGTGCTCGGCGACGGACGGGCCAAGTTCGTCAACGCCGTGCTGCGGAAGGTGGCCCAGGACGATCTGGACGGCTGGATCGAGAAGGTCGCGCCGCCCTACGACGAGGATCCCGAGGATCACCTCGCCGTGGTGCACTCGCACCCCCGCTGGGTCGTCTCCGCGCTCTGGGACTCCCTCGGCGGCGGCCGGGCCGGCATCGAGCGGCTGCTCGCGGCCGACAACGAGCGGCCCGAGGTGACGCTGGTCGCCCGGCCGGGCCGGGCCACCACCGAGGAACTGCTCCGCGAGGACGCCGCCGTGCCCGGGCGCTGGTCGCCGTACGCGGTGCGGCTCGCGGAGGGCGGGGAGCCGGGCGCGGTCGAGGCCGTGCGCGAGGGGCGCACGGGCGTCCAGGACGAGGGCAGCCAGCTGGTCGCCCTCGCGCTGGCGAACGCCCCGCTCGACGGCCCGGACGAGAAGTGGCTGGACGGATGCGCCGGGCCGGGCGGCAAGGCCGCGCTGCTGGCCGC